>DASQFN010000058.1 GCA_035633115.1 Gemmatimonadaceae bacterium
GACGAAGTGACCTGGATACTCGAGGGTCGGCATCCGCGATGGATAAAGGCGCGGCGATTCGGTGTAGTGTGATGCCGGCGTCTCCTGATTCAGCCTCTCGTGAGGACGGACGTCGTTGTATTCCTGACGGAATGAATCGAACACTCTTTGCTGTGCAGCGCAGGTTTTCTTCACTGGGCGAACGGCTTGACGTCTCAGTGTGCGATGCATTCGCTCATTCGCACCGTTCTGGTCGGGTCGTCAAGGCAAGATGCGTTGATGTTGAATGCCAAGACGCATCCACCACACGTTGAGATACGATAATCCGTGAATGGCCTTGCGAAGGGCACGCCGTTGTCGGTGCGGATTGCGGGCAGTAGCCCGTGGTCACGGAAGGCTCTTTCGAATACCGGCCTGTAACTGTCTGAGTTGAGAGAAGACCGTGGCACATGTGTTCTCAAAAAGATGTCGCCCTGTTTCTCTAAATTCTGTCACCCTCTGAGGGCCTCCCTGTTTCATTAACGCTTCCACGGGATCAGCGAGAGATCGTCGATTCCGGTCACCGGAGATCGCGGGTCCCCGTCGTCCTTTTCTCTTCATAACGCGGCAGCCACTTGTAGCCGCACCGACGACTGATGCTATACCGAGCACACAGCTCCGACATCGTGAAGCGATCGCTGAGTGCATCGCCAATGGACTGTATTCGCTCTTCCACAGGTGACAGTCTCCAAGGGCATCGCTACCCTCGCAGAACAAGGCTTAGCCATGCAGTTTAGAAGGAGTGTTACCCATGTTCCCGGAGTAGTCGTTTACCGATGTACCCGGTCTGTGTCCGAGCGTCGTCTAACACTCGCTGAATTTGACAAGATTAATGTCGCTCGCTCCGCTCGCTACTTTATGATTCGCTTGTAGCTTCTGTGAAGCCGTTAGACACTATCCAAATAGCGACTCGGCGTTCCATTCCAGCGGTGCGACGATGCCAATCCCTCTAAAGTTTGAGTTCATCCGCGCGATCCTTCGCCACGGTGTTCGAAGTGGCCGGTCCGAAACCGTAGATCCAAGCAAGAGTGAAGAACTAAGTCGAGCCGGCGCCGCCGTAACCACTACCTACATAGAACAGCTGTCGCTTTTGGACCTCGTCTGCGATCCACAGCCGATGTTCGGATCAAAAGGTGGGATGTGGATCGGGTATCGGCTTACCAAGCGAGGTCGTGAACTAGCGGAGTCGGACGGCGAGTTGAAGCGGGAGGTTGGGGCCCTCATCGGCGGTGCGAGAACCGAGGTGTCGGAGGCAGTGTCAAGTCTCCAGATTGAATGCGCCACCGTCAATCTCAATGAGGTCTATCGCGATGACTTCCTCAAGACGCTTGACGAGATTCGGATCTGTTTCGATGACGAGTGCTTCATCGCAGTGATCGCACTCTGCGGGAAGATACTGGAGGTGTGCCTTAAAGAAGTGCTGCTTCGCCACTCCATCACACCGGACCCGAATGCGATGGTCGGGCCTCTAATCAGGTCAATCCGCGAACGGCTACCGAGCGAGTATCTGGATCCTTCGTTACCAAGTATTGCTAACATAGTAAACGCGAGCCGAATCACTGCAGTACACGCGAAGGAACGGATACCGGTGCCATCCCGCGACCAGGCAGCCATGGTGCTATTCGCGACTCGGGACCTCGTCCGGCGCACTCTTGTTGCGCCTCAGGACACTTCGACCGCTACAACTAGTGGCGGCCCTAGTGGACCATCAACCATCAATGGTGCGTGAGCTCAAGCGCGTTGTGAACCCGGACCAGGCGGGAAGCGACACGCAGATCCGTTTTGGTCGAAGGGACGCGCTGCAATTGCGGGCGGAGATCATGATCAGTCAGCCACGATATCTTTGTTTCAACAGCAAGCGAGCAGCAGAGGAGTTCCTGCGCTCAAGGCGAGTCGAGTTCGGCGTTCAATCGGAGCGGATCGGCCGCACGGGCTCTTCGTCGCGCCGTCTACAAGCCGGGCGGCGAACCGTTCATGGGATCTCACCGTCTGGCGCGACCTTGCCAGGCGCGTTCTGCTCCGCTCGGCGCCAGACGCTCGAGGCTGACCAATGATCGTGGATTCCATCAGCCGGAGTGAAGGAAAGCTGCTGCGGCGCCTCGCCGGCGTCGCCTATGAGCGCGAGCTCGCGCGCGAACTGGATCGCCTGTCGGCCGCCTTCGACAAATGGAAGGAGAAGCAACTTGCCGCGCACGAGGTCAGCGCGGCCATCCACGAATTTCACAATGGGGTTGCTCGGGACCTTTACGTGCTCTACAACCGCATTCATCCAGCGCAAACGGTACCGCGCGCCGTCGCCGCGGGGCTGTTGGCGGAGCATGAAGTGCCCGCAGATCTACTGCTGAACTTGCGAAAACGCTCGACTTCTATCGATCCGAATTCGCCACGGTCGAACGGGAGTCTTCGCCGATACCCTGAGCATCTGTCTACGTGCGGCTGGCAAGCACGATAGTCAGGCGGCTACGCTGTGAGGATTATCACTGATGAAGACCATTCGCATGCACCGCCCGCCGTACCCGGGAGAGATTCTTCGTGAACTTTGCCTGGTGCCGTTGAACCTGAGCGTGACCGACGCTGCGGCATCTCTCGGCGTGAGCCGCAATACCTTGTCGGCCATTCTCAACGGCCGTGGGGGCATCAGTCCGAAGATGGCGATTCGCCTGTCGATCGCGTTCGATACCACTGCGGAGAGTTGGCTCCACCAGCAGATGCAGCACGATCTCTGGCGCGCGGAACAATCCCGGAAGCGCCTGCGCGTACGGAAGCTTTTCGGCCAGATCTAGCTGACGTGAACAAAGGGCTGGGCACAAACCCTTGCCTTGTTGCGCAAATCAGCTATGTTGCACGATATGCGCAACAGACCAGTTTTTGGCAACAGCCTGTTCAGACGCGGTATTGAAGCGCTCGGCAACCGTTTGCCCGCTCGCTGGTCTGTTGCGCCCGACGTTATTGAACCCCGTGGCAAGGGCTACAGGCCGGACGCCCTTCTACAAGTGCGTGGCTCAGACGGCAGCAAAGCCACGTTGGTCGTAGAGGTCAAACAACGCATTAGTGCCGCGCAGGCGGCCGACTTGGCCCCGCGGCTTAATCAGGCGGCTCGCGAAAACAGGGCAACCGGTAGCCTGTTAATGACGAGCTACCTGAGCCCCATGGCACGGGAGCGGCTTCGCACTGGCGGCGTTTCCTACCTCGACCTGACGGGAAACGTGCGGATAGTTCTCGACCGACCTGCACTATTTATCGAGTCACGCGGCGCTGATCGAGATCCGGCACCGCCGCGTGTCGGCTCAAAATCACTTAAAGGGAGCTCGGCTGGGCGCATCGTTCGCGCTCTCTGCGACTGGAAGCCACCGGTCGGAGTCAGAGAACTGGCGCGGCGCGCGGAGACCGACCCGGGCTATGTCAGTCGAATTCTGACTCTCCTCCAGGGAGAGGATGTCGTCTCGCGTGATAAGAAGGGAACTGTTTCGATAGTCAGATGGAAGGACCTGCTGCGACGATGGGCGCAGGACTATTCGGTAACGGGAACGAATCGATCATTCGCCCTTCTAGAGCCGCGAAGCGTTGACAGTCTGTTGAAGAGACTGATCACGTACAAAGGGAAGTGGGCGGTGACTGGATCGCGAGCGGTTCCGCGCGCTGCATCGACGGCGAGCGTGCGCACCCTCTCGTGCTATGTCGAAGGGGCGGCGGAAGCCGCAGCGGCCTTCGGGCTTCGGGAGGTCGAAGCAGGCGCGAACGTGTTGCTGCTGGAACCGTTCGACTCCGTTGTCTGGCAGCGCACGCGCAAAGAGGGTGGTCTCATCTGCGTCGCCGCATCTCAGTGCGCGGTTGACCTTTTCACAGGCACCGGACGAGAACCCTCGGAGGCTGGCGCTCTGCTATCGTGGATGGAGAATAACGAAAGTGCCTGGCGCGCCTGATCCGCTATACGTTGCAGCACGTGGAGTGTTGCTCGATGCCATAGGTGCACTGAGCGCACACTTGGATGCTCTTGTCCTGGTAGGTGCGCAGGCGGTCTACATTCACGCCGGAGAGGCTGATCTCGCTGTAGCACCGTTTACCACTGACGCCGACCTCGCAATCGACCCACGGCACCTCGCGCCACAACCCCTGCTCGAGGTGGCGCTCGTTCGCGCAGATTTCCGGGCGGCAAGAGGCCAGGTTGGCATATGGGAAGCCTCGGTGAACGTCGAGGGCATTCCCAGGATTGTTTCGGTCGATTTGCTGGTCCCCGACTCCCTGAGTGGTCCAGGTCGTCGTGGTGCGAGAATCCCGCCGCACGCGAAGACAGCTGCGCGAAAGGTGTCAGGTCTGGAGGCTTCACTTGTCGATCATGACGTGCGAACGATCGCGGCTCTCGATCCCAGAGACGATCGTCGTTTCGAGCTGGCAGTCGCTGGGCCTTCGGCACTATTGGTCGCGAAGGTTCACAAGATTCTCGACCGAGTGAGCGTACCCGATCGCCGGACCGATAAGGACGCGCTTGATGTTCTATCGCTTATTGAAGACAGTACCGACAGACGAGCTGCTCATACGCTTCGGCAGGCTGCTCGCGAAAGATCTGTCTAGTCTACCCACTCAGCGTGCGATTCAGGAATTCCCTCGACTCTTCGGATCACCAAACGCAGCCGGGACTCGAATGGCAGTGCGTGCCGCAGGCCCTCTCGAGACGGCCGAGACACTCGCTGCGTCTGTTGTCGTCCTCGCGGAGGAACTGGTCGACGGGCTTCGCAGTCTCTAACCCACGCAGTGACGGACGGGCTCGCCCATCGTTCGTTGCGGCAGCCTAGCTCGTCAAAAGCCGGTCTCTCAAACAGGGTCTGATGTACGAGTTACTGACGGGAGCGATTCGGTTACCGCTTGACGTGACCAGCCCCGCACTGATAGACTTAGTCCAGTCAACTTAGTCGTGAGGACCATGGTCACCGTGAACATCCACGAAGCCAAGACCCAGCTTTCGAAACTGGTCGATCAGGCCGTGAAGGGCGAAGCGTTTGTTATCGCCAAAGCGGGCAAGCCTCTGGTGAAGGTCGCTGCACTTGACGCACCCGAAGCGCCGCAACGGTTGGGCTTCCTCGCGGGCGAGATAGCCGTGCCCAAAGACTTCAATACGATGGGTGAGAGCGACATTGCCGCCCTTTTCGGCGCCGAGGATTGAAGCTCCTGCTCGATACCCAGCTCCTGCTCTGGGCAGCCGGCCAGCCGGACCGCCTCTCGGCGTCGGCCCGCAAGCAAATCAAGAACCCGAAGAACGAAATCCTCTTCAGCGCAGCCAGCCTGTGGGAGATCACCATCAAAAACTCCCTCGGGCGCGATGACTTCCGCGTCGAGCCTCGATTGCTGCGCCGGGGCCTGCTCGACAACGGCTATACCGAGCTGCCTGTTACCAGCCAGCACGCGGTGAACATTGACGGCTTGCCTCCGCTGCACAAAGATCCCTTCGACCGAATGCTATTGGCGCAGGCCCTGACCGAAGGCATCACACTTCTCACCAGCGATGCGCAACTAGCCCGATACCGCGGGCCTGTCCGCAAGGTATAGCGGAGCTCGCAGCTGAATCCCTCGAGTCTCACGTGATGAAGGCAGGCGTTGGCGGCGCGCGGATCTCGGCCGTTCTCGTCGCCGGTTCGCAGCGAGCGCGCGCCCAGCGTGTCGTAGATGCGCTCGCAGTGCAAACCGCTGTGCAAGTTCTCGAGATTGTGGTCGTCGACCTCGCCCCGCCGGAAACCGACCGGCTGCGAATTCCCGAGCTCGTCAATCACGCCTACGCATCGCGCCCGGATATCGTGCGCTGGGGAGTGGCGCGCGCCGAGGGTGCACGTCTCGCGAGCGGCGAGATTGTCGCGTTCATCGAAGACCATTGCTTTCCGGCACGCGACTGGGCCGAGGTTCTCATTGAAGCGTACAGCAGCCCCTGGGCTGGAATTGGGTACGCGTTCACCAACGCGAATCCCGAGTCATACATCAGCCGCTCGTCGCTGATGGCCCGTTACGGATCATTCGTTCATCCAGCCAGGCGCGGCCGGGCAGGGCTGCTCAGTGGAAACAATGTCTCCTACCGGCGCGACCTGCTGTTGAGCTTCGGGTCAGCGTTGGATGACCTGCTCGCCATTGACTTCAACTTTCAGGAAGTTCTCAACAAGCGCGGCATCGCGATGTTCGTCGAATCCCGGGCGGTCGCGGCGCATCAGAATTTCACGAGTGTCACGAAGGAAGGCATCACCGGCCATCACTACTGCCGTCTTCTCGCTGCCAAGCGCGCGGAGACTCAGTCCTGGACGCGGACGCGCAGACTGATCCATGGCATCGGTGCTCCGCTGGGCTCGCCGGCGATTCGTCTGGGCAGGCTGCTCATCGGGCTTCGGGGGCGAAGCGAGTTGTGGGTGACTGTCGCTCTGGGCTTGCCCGTCATTGCGGTAGAGTATCTCTTCGATGCTCTCGGCGAATCGCTCGGGTATCTATTCGGCGCGGGCACCGCGGAGCGAGAGACCCTCCGCTGGGAGCTCGAAACAGAGCGGGTCGGTGACCGGTGAACCGCCCGCGTATCTCCATCGTCATTCCCGCGTACCACTCCAGCGACACGATCGCGGATTGTCTCGCGGGACTTCGCGAGCAGACGTTCCGTGACTTCGAGGTCATCGTCGTGAACAGCTCGACCGACGAGACGACGCGGCGACTGGTAGAAGACGGTTTTCGTGGGGCGATCTTCGAGCAGGCGGAGCATCGGCTTCTTCCGCACGCCGCCCGGAATCTCGGCGCGAAGCAAGCACGCGGAGAGCTCCTCGTTTTCACGGATCCCGATTGTCGCCCCTGGCCGGATTGGCTGGAGCGACTGCTTGCCGCACACGAGGCAGGACATGCACTGACCTGCGGCGCAATCGAGATGAATGAGATCACCGGTTGGTTCGAGCGTGGCGTCCATCTTTGCAAGTATTCGTTCAGGCTCAGGCGATTGCCCCCGGGTCAGACGTGGGTCGCGGGTACCGCCAACGCATCATGCTCGCGTGATGTATGGAACGCGGCCGGACCATTCGATGGCGAGCGCTTCGCCGGCGATGCGCTTTTCAGCTGGCGCGCAGCGACTCTTGGATGGAAGCCATGGTTCGAGCCTCGTGCAGTGGTAGTTCACCGTTACTGCGGGTCGACGATATCGCTCGTGCGCGAACGGCTGATTCGCGGTGAGGACTTCGCTTCAACCCGATTGGAATTCGAGCGGTGGACCCGGCTGAGAGCCGCTGGGCACATCGCGGCTTTTCCCGCCGCGCTATTGCTCGTGCTGGCCCGCGCTTTCCGCGAGGCGCGCGTCGCTGGACGGGGCGCGACGTTCCTGGCAACTCTGCCGTTGCAGATAGCAGGGCATACCGCCTGGCTGTTGGGCGAGTTGCGTGGTTACTACCGGCGCGCCGTGCAGGTGACGGGGCCGGTACAGAGCGCGAAGCCAGTGCAGGCGGAATAAGGTCAGGACTGGCGTTCGTCCGGGGCCGTTTCCTGTCGCGGCCTAGCCGGTATTCGTGAGCCGCGTAACTTAGCCAGCTGCGAAGGGAGGAATCGAATGATGAAAACCGTCATCGCCGCGGTTTTGCTTCTCGGCACGCTTGCTACCGCGGAGGCCACGGCGCAATCGCCGGACTCTGAGGTCGAGAAGGTGGCATCAACCGCGCTATCGAAGTTTATCGCCTCGTGGAACCGCGCCGCTGCCGGTGATTCACTTGGCTATTCGCAGTATCGCGCCCTCTATTGGCCTGACGCTGATCTCGTCGATCCATCGGGAAACGTGTGGAACGATCGAAATGGCATCGTCCAGATGCACGTTGATCTGTGGAACGCACCTTTCAAGCGGAGCGTCGTCGACGGTAAGGTGCGGAAGGCCCGGCGCCTGAGCCCGACGGTTCTCGTAGCGGATTTCGACCTGACGCTCAAGCTTGCCGGGCCTACTCCGCCGAGCGGCCCAGGCGCCAACGGTCCCGTGAAGGCGCACCTCAAAATGGTCATGACGAAACGCGGGACCGCATGGAGGACGATTTCCTCGCAGAACACGTTCTTTTCGGATGCCCCGCCACCTGCTGCTGCCGCCGGCAAATGAGACACCGACCTTACTGTGACCCCAACGGCGGATGCACATCGACGGGCATTCTCGGGAGCATAACGACCTACTGAACGGTGGTAGCCCACACGCACTCCATTGCTTCGTGGCTCAGGCCGTGATTCACACCTAGATTAGCGCACACTTTCCCAGGGGTGCGGCGAGCGGATGGAAGAGCTGCGCGAACAGTTGCAAACCACGCTCGGCGACAGCTATCGACTCGAGCATGAGCTCGGCGGCGGCGGGATGTCGCGCGTCTTCGTCGCCGAAGAGGCGTCGCTCGGCCGCAAAGTCGTTATCAAAGTGCTCCCGCCGGAAATGGCGGCGGCGGTCAGCATCGACCGCTTCAGGAGAGAGATACAGCTCGCTGCCCGCCTGCAGCATCCGCACATAGTGCCGCTTCTATCGGCCGGCGAGACTAACAGCCTGCCGTACTTCACGATGCCCTTCGTGAAAGGCGAGTCGCTGAGGGCGCGCCTCGCGAAAGGCGGAGAGCTGCCCGTATCGGAGGCAGTCCGCATCCTTCGCGAAGTGGCTTCCGCACTCGCGTACGCTCACGAGAATCAGGTCGTCCACCGTGACATCAAGCCCGAGAACGTTCTCATCTCTGGCGGGTCGGCGATGGTGACCGACTTCGGCGTTGCCAAAGCGTTGACTGCATCGAGCGGATCGGCCCCGGGAAGCTCTCTCACTTCCCTTGGCGTCGCTCTTGGCACGCCTGCGTACATGGCTCCGGAACAGGCCACCGCCGACCCGAACACCGACTACCGCGCCGACATTTACGCCTTTGGCGTGATAGCGTACGAGATTCTCACCGGGTCTACGCCATTTTCGGGACGGTCGCCACAGGGAACGCTGGCGGCGCACGTCACCGAGGCGCCCGACCCGGTTACCAAACGCCGCGCTGCCATTCCGGCGCAGCTCGCGAATCTCGTGATGTGGTGCCTCGAAAAGCGGCCGGCGGACCGCCCACAGACCGCCGCGGAAGTCGTGCACGAGCTTGACGCGCTCTCGACACCGAGCGGGGGCCTTGCACCGACGACTTCATTTCCGCGCATGCAGGAGCGAAGCTCGAGAATCCCGCGCGCTGCCCTCGCCGGCGGCGGACTCGCAGTAGTCCTGCTCCTTGTTCTGGGCGCGGTGGTGATGCGGCGCGGCGAGGCCACGACTGACGCAGCTGAAACGGTGCCCGCAATTGCCGTCCTGCCCTTCGAGAACCGCGGGCGCGCTGAGGGCCAGGAGTTCACCGATGGAATGACCGAGGAGATAACAAACCGCTTGTCCTCCGTCCGAGGACTGAGAGTCATCGGGCGTCAGAGTGCGCGTGGGTATGCGGCGACGAACAAGACACCACAACAGATCGCGAAGGAGCTGGGCGTGCAGTACGTCCTTACCGGAACCGTTCGATGGGATCGCGCCGACGGAAAGGATATAGTCCGTGTGAGCCCGGCGTTGCTGCGTACTTCCGACGCGACACAAGTGTGGGGCGACGCCTACCAGACTGTTCTTTCGGGGATGTTCGAGGTGCAGTCGAAGGTGGCGACAGAGGTAGCGAATGCCCTCAACATTGCCCTGCTCGCGCCGGAGAAGGCGACGCTCGTCGCGAAGCCAACGGAGAATGTTGAAGCGTACAGTCTGTATTTGCGCGGTAACGATCTGTTGAGGCAAACCAATGACCAGCGTTTAATCCGCTCTGCGGTCACGGCTCTCGAGAGAGCGGTGGCTCTCGACCCGAAATTTGCGCAAGCCCACGCCCGACTTTCACTCGGACACACGGAGCTGTACTGGTTCAGCGGCGATCGCAGCTCGGAGCGGCTGCGCAAGGCGAAAGCAGCCGTCGATCGCGCTCTTGCGCTGAATCCCTCGCTGGCTGATGCGCATTTTGCGCTTGGAGTTTACCACTACCACGGCTTCCTGCAGTACGCGAAGGCGCTCCAGGAGCTCGCGGTCGCGGAGCGCGCGCGTCCAAGCGATTTTGAGATCCTGTTCTACAAGGCAGCGATACAGCGACGGCAGGGGAAGTGGACGGAAGCCAAAGCGAACATGGCGCGCGCGATCGAGCTCGAGCCCCGAGTAGGTTCTTTTATTGCCGATTATGCGAATACTCACATCTTCCTCCGCGAGTACAACGACGCCGAGAAGCTTCTTGACCGGGCGTTGATCGTCGACCCAAATAGCGAAGACGCGCTATACGGCAAAGCCAGGATCGCCATCGCCCGCGACCGGGATGTTCCCGCTTCGGTCCGACTGTTGAGGCGCAAGTTCGACGCAAGCCCCGACCGGGCCGCCGCTGCTGGATCGGCATTCAGGATGACGTGGCCTGCGATACTAGATCCAGTCATGCGTGACGCAATGACAAGTGTCTCGTGGTCGCCCGAGCAGGGCGAGCGAGCCGATTTTTTCATGGACAAATCGAGGCTTTATCACCTCCTTGCAAACGAGACCCGGGCGCGCGCGTATGCCGACTCTGCGGCGAGGCTCCTCGCCGAAAGAATCCGCGACCAGCCCGATGAGGCACTGCATCATTCATTGATGGCGGTGGCACAGGCAGTTCTCGGCAACAAGGGCAATGCGCTTGCGGAGATCGACAAGGCGATGGCGCTGCATCCCATTTCCCTGGATGCCTATGGCGCACTCGATCACCTGGAGCGGCGCGCTTTCATAGAGATGAGGCTCGGAGATCTGGACGCCGCCACAATCCACCTCGAGCAGCTCCTAGCGTCGCCCTCGAATGTCAGCAGGAACGAGCTGCGACTTTCACCCCTGTACGCGCCACTTCGCGGCTACCCTCGCTTTCAGCGACTGATGAGCGGCTGATCGAGGCCAACGGTTTACGCTGTATGGCTTGAATAGCCATACTCGTACATATCATCGAGCTGCGCTCTTCGCCTGCGGCAGCGGCGTCCTCGGCATTCGCTCGTCGCGCATCGCCGTATGGTAGAGCAGGGAAGCCATCACGACGGCCGCCTGCTTCAAGTCGTCCTCTATTAAATAGTTGGCAAAGTCGAGAGATGTATGGTGCGTTCTCGTCGCATAATCGATCTCGTCCTGAATGGTGTTGAACGCCGGCAACCCGACGGACGCAAACGGCATATGATCGGTGCTGCCGTCGTTGCGTATGCTCAGCGTCGATGCTCCGAGATCGCGGAACGGCTCGAGGATCGCGGCGAGAATCGGGCGAGCAGCGGCGTTGGCCTGGAGGAAGAAGCCCCGGATTCGCCCCGTGCCGTGGTCAACGTTGAAGTACGCCGAGAAATTCGCGTGATCGGGAAGGAGGCGCATCGACTCCGGATCTCCGTAGTGGCGCTTCACGTAGCCCATTGATCCGAAGTAGTCCTCCTGCTCTTCGCCGTCCCATAGCGCCATTCGTATCGTCCGCCGGGGATTCACGCCGAGAGTCTTCAGGATGCGCATCGCTTCCATCGCGACGGCAGAGCCGGCCGCGTTGTCGGTTGCGCCGACGGCGGCCTGCCATGAATCGAAGTGGCCGCCCACCATCACGACCTCCTTCGCGAGCTGGGGATCAGTTCCCGGAATGTCGGCGACGATGTTGTAGCCGAGCGAATCCGTTTGAGTGAAGCGCGAGGTGAGGGAAAGCTCGAGCCGTACCGGCCGCTGGCGCTCGACGAGGCGAAGCACCGCGTCATATTGCTCCCGCGCGACGACGAATGCGGGTACGGCGCCCGTGCGGTCGGTTACGTATGAGATGTGGCTGGAAGAAAGAATCGCGTTGGGATTTCTGCTTGGCTCGAGCAGCGCCGCCGCGCCCTCATCGCGGAAGAAATCGTCGATCCGTTTGCGACGTGCGAGCCCCTCGATAAATCCTGCCGCGTCCTCCCAGTACGTTCGCGGCTCGCCCGGGTCGGTGATGCGCGAGAGGGAGTCGAGCTCGGCGTCGGTCCACCGCCGCGCCAGTGCGTCGAACCGGTTGCGCGGAAGTGCGATCGGTCCATTCATGACAATCCGCCCGCGAAGCTTGCCCCGGTATCGAACGAAATCCGAGTCGCCGCGGATCGTGACGAGAACGGGTGTGCCGCTGACGGTCCCCATCGTTCCGGGGCTCCACGCCTTTGGAATCGCTGTGATGCGGAGGTAATAAGGCGCGAGCATCTCCACGGAGAACCGCTCGAGCTCCCATCCCTTGCCGCGCTTTCCCCATGGCTCGAGACGGGCATTGCTGATTCCCCACTCGGCGAGCTGCCCGCGTACCCAATTCGCGGCGGTCATGTATCCGGATGAGCCGGCGAGGCGGGGTCCGTGAACGTCGGAGATCATGATCGCGGTCTCCAACACCCGCGACCGCTGCATGCCCTCGGCGCGAATCCGCGCGTTCATGGCGGCGTCGATCCGTTCGGACGAGCTGGCCGAAACGATGGGCGAGCCGGTGGACCGCGCGGGAGCAGTCCCGGTTGCGCAGGCGGCAAAGCCAATCAGAGATGCAGCGATTATCGTGGGACGCAGAGGGCGCGGGGTGGGGCAACGGTGCATTGGAATTTTTTCGCGAAGGCGGGAGTCAGTGGTACTGCGGGCGACCTTAAGAAGCACGGCCGCATACAACGTGGCAAGAAGATCGCGCTTGACGATCAGTCCTTATCGCTGGCAATGACTGAAGGACGGCGCTGCAGGAGGAGCAGCGCGACTATTCGTGGATGATCGTCCGATTCGCCGCTTTCCGCTGGGCTCGCACCGACCCGCGTGGAATCGTCGAATCCCGCTGCCGCCAATAGCCACTCCTCGTCCGGTATTTCCAGCGACACCATCTGAGCAAGCTCCGACTCGGCCGCTGAGTTCATGCGTCCGAGTATCGCGCGCCGTGCTGCGGCTCCCAGCTGGACGAGTCGCGTCCGCATGTGAGGTCTCGCGCGCTCGATCGTCGCGGAGACCCGCCGTAAAGCGGCTCGCCTCGCCAGTGCGACAGCCGTCATCCCGGACGCCGCGCCGATCGTTCGATTTGCGCGGAAGTATTGCTCGACCGACCGCAACGAAGACTCGATCATCTCGCGCGCCGGATCCGCCGCCGCGCCTTCAGCGTCGAACATCGTCTCGAGGAGCTCCGCGGGGTCGTCGCTCATGCCGCGCGCGCCGGATGTGAGCAGCACGAACTTCCCCTGAACCGTGCACAGCGCCAGAAAGGCGTTGCGTTCCGAGGCGACGGCCCCCACGCGGATCGAATTGCATTCCACTGCTGGCATCGATTCCTGCGACGGCCGTTCATCCATCCAGCCATTAAGGATGGCCCGAATTCGCTCTGCCGCGCTGCTGGGTGCGGGAATGCTGTCAGGGGTTTCATGAGAATCCCCGGGCAGCACGGGCCGGACTGCGCCAATCGCGTGCCGCATTTCCGCCAGCTTCCTCGTGATCGTCGACTCGATCCGGATCAACGCTTCGCCCGCGTGAGACGGCCGAATTCCATACGCGAACACCTGACGACGTTCAGAGCCGAGGCGCGCCACACGTCCCATCCTTTGCTCGAGACGCGCTCCCGTCCACGGAAGATCGAGGTGAACGACAACGCCGGCGTCCTGAAGATTCACGCCCTCGCTCAGCAGATCTGTAGTGAGGAGGAGATCGATACGCTCGGCCTCGCGAGGCGCGCGTGCTCCGGAAGCTCTCGGAGCAAAACGCGAGAGCGTCTCACGGCGAGTGAGCGACCCGCCTGCAACACGGGCGCCCTTTGCGGTCAGAGCGGCAACTCCGCGTTCGCCCCGGAGCTCCCGAAGCAAAGCATTGACGGTCTCGGCGTACTGTGAGAAGGCGACGATTGGAACGCCCGGATGGGCGCGACGGACCCCGGTTAACAGCCGCGCTCTTTCTGCGTCACGGGACGCGAGACGTTTCAGCGAGCGCAACAACGCGCGCAAACCTGCCTGATGCCGCCGGATAGCTTCGAGCATCCCGGAGGTCTCACCCACCGGCGTCGCAACGAAGGAAGGGAATGCGAGCTGAACCGAGTCCTCTGCTATTGTCCAGGCTGAGAGCTCGCCCTCTGATGGGTAGTGCCCGCTCTCGAGCGCTTCAATCAATGCGAGCGACCTTCCGAGCCGCCGGCGCAATGCAGATTCGAGCGCTGCATCGCTCGAGCACCATTGCCGTAGCAGTGACCGCTGGATGAGGACGCCGCCGAGTCCACCGTCGCGAACCGGGAGCGGCGGCGGGAGTGCCATGAGCTCCCCTGGAATTCGGTGGTCGTCGGTGATCTCGAGCCAGCGTAGCGCACCCGTCGCAGGAATCCGGGATGCAAGTCCTGCGGCCTCGACTTCCCGGCGAATCACGCACCTGGCGATTTCCGCCCGCGAGAGCGCTTCGGACCGTGATCCAAGAAAGAGCGCGAGAAGCGCCGAGAGGTCGCGAAAGCTGTTGTGAATTGGAGTGGCGGAGAGCAGCAGCACCTGCGATCGCATCACCATGCGTGAGAGCTCAGCGTACCGTCGGGTCGCGCGATTGCGCGCATGGTGTGCCTCGTCGATCACCACGAGATCGAAGTGGCCTCCTGGACGACGGCCGCGGCTGAGCTGCTCGAATGAGACAAATCGCAGCTGCACTCCCGCGACTTGCGACTGTTGCGACCACATATCGCGAAGAACCGCAGGCGCGACGACAACGCAGCTCGCAAACGACTTTGCCATCGCAAGCGCGACGAACGTCTTTCCCATACCGACTTCGTCACACAGCAGGGCGCCACCAAATTCCTCAATCGCCGACTCGATGCGCCGAATCGCCGAGAGCTGATGCGGATGCAGTGTGACTGAGCCAAGTCGCGTCTGCCGCGGCTCGCGCATCTCGTGCGTCTCCCGCGCCTCACGAGCCTCGCGCTCGCCGAATGGCGTCGGGCGGTCGCTGTCTTCAGCGAGGATGTGCCTCGCTATCAACTCCTTCACCGCGCCAGCGCGGACGATCCTTACCGATAGTCCCACAGCAACAGGGGCTCGACGTCCCCCTCCGTCAGGCGATAGGCGTCGAGCGCCGCCGTAATGAGAGTGTGCCTGCCAGGCGGGGTGCCTCGCATGGCTCGATCGGCGATCGGAGCGAGAAGTCTTCGCGCCCGAGTCCAGTCCGAGGGTAAAGGAAGCAGCCCGACTGTCCAGCCCAGGTAGCGGTGATACCCGCCGCGAGCGGGCTCCGCGAGCGAATTCAGCCAGGCGGCTGCAACCGGCGAGTTCAGCAGCACCGCAAGTGCCTGGGCATCTGCCAGCTCATCACAGGGCACGACGTAGCAGGTGTTGAGCAGCACTGTCGAGTCGCCCGCCTCCAACACCGCCGCTCGAGGCGAGCGGCCGAAATCGGACCACACAACGCGCGGTGAGGTAAATGAAGCGCCCTCGGTGCGGAAGATCGTCCACCAGCGCACCTGCCCACGCGCGACAAAATCACTCCGTGCCTCCAGCTCGCGCCTCCAGGCACTGAGCCAGCGGTGAGCGTGTGGCTCGAGGCGCGGCACCGCTCCCCGCACATCGTGTGTCCAGATGATACGCTCCGGAGGAGCATCAAGCCGCCACGGGCGAATGGTTTCGCCTCGGTGCAGCGGTCGGAGCAGCGAGGATTCCACGCGTCCACTGAGATCGCCTGATTCAATCGCGGCCAGATGGTGGTTGCCGTTTTGCCCTGACGGATTCCGCTCCGGCGCGAGTCTGACAATGAACGCCTCATTGCAGCCCGTCTTCACGCCGAGTAGCGGACGTCCCAGCCGCGACTCGGCGAGCGGTACACCGGCGCGATGAACACGCTCGAACGACGCGCGCACCTCGGGAGGCATTATCAGCCACGGACTACCAGGTGTTCCATCGAAGGGAAGGGTCTTCGTGTCGAGGGGCCAGTGAATGGCGGATTCGCGGCGATGTACCACCGCGCGCGCTGAAGTCGAGGAGTGCTCGCACGCGCGACACCGGCGAACAACGATGACCGAGGGATAAACCGCGGCGTCGAAGACCTGTCTCGATTCAGTCAGGTCGTGCAGCTCAACGATCTCACCTTCCCCGAGCACGTACGATCTCACGCCCCCACCGGCCAGCGATCGCCACAGCTTTGCGGGGACGATGAGCGCAACGGTTCCCCCCTCGCGCACCAGAGTGAGGGACCTTTCGATGAACAGCGCGGAGAGATCCACCTGCGCGGCAAATCCGGGCGCCGCCGCTGCGTTCTCTGCGCCCGCCTGCCACGCCGACTCCCGGAAGACCCTGAACTCCCGGTTGAACAGGCCTTTGGCGCTACGGTCGACATTGTGCGGTCGCACCCAGGGCGGGTTGCCGATGACGATGTCGAAGCCGCCGGCAGCGCTGATATCAGCGAACTGAGTCGCGTACGCGAATGGCAATGCGCCACCTCGCAGCAAAGTCCTGCGTCTGGCTTGCGCGGCCCGGACGGAAGAACGCATTTCCGCAAGCTGCGCTCTGGCCGGCGGTGCGGCCGGCCGCCGCTCTCCAAAGAGGTCGCGCGTGCGGAGCGCGCCCAGGAGCTCACGGCGGCCGTGCGTCAGCCTGACGATCTCGAGGTCGACGCACCGCAGCGCACAGTCGCGCTCGATACGGTCCAGCATCCGCGCGAAAACTTTCTTGCGGCGCCCGACCGTTCGCGCATACCGCGCGCGGAGAGCTGCAATTCGCGCGGGCCGCGGAGTGCCGGAGCCACTGGCGAACGATCCGCCCGCGAGCGAATCGCCGACCCGAATGTTCCGATCCAGGTTCGGGAGCGCGGCAACTCTCATTGGATCGCGCTCAGGATCCTCGATCGCCATAGACAGCCAGAGACGAAGCTCGCACAACCACACTGCGGTAGAGTTTACGTCGACTCCGAAAATCGACCGTGTGAGAATCTCTCGCCGGATCTCATGAACGGGCCGAGATTCGCCGAGGTGAATGCGAAGGGCAGCGAGGCGCTCCATCAGGTGGACGAGAAACGCACCCGAGCCACAGGCCGGATCGAGTATGCGCAGCCGTCCCGTCGCCGCGAGCAGCCGCTCGCGAACGCCCGGTGAGGGAATTTCTCCGGAGAGCGCCGCAACGACTGCCGTCTCCGGCACCTCCTTCGCCAGGAGTCTACTGGCAAGTGCAGATGTGGCAAGCTGTTCGACGAGCGTTTGAGGCGTGTAGAACGCCCCGCTCGTTTTGCGATCTGGCGCAGCCATCAGCGACTCGAACGCTTTGCCGAGCATTTCAGGATCGACCGCGGCCTCCGACCACACCGCACTGTCCTCTCGCGCCGTGAATCTGTAGCGGGTGAGAAGCTGACCGAAGACGTCACCCAGCGCTTCGTCGGTGAAGATGCAGTGGGCAGAGGCGCGCTCGAGAACGGAACGAGTGAAGAGCCCACCATTCAGAAACGGAACTCTGCCGAACGCGCGCGAGCGGCGCGCACGGTTGGCCGGCCTGGTATTCAACGTTCCAAAAAAAAGAGGCGCCAGAACTGTGGCGTGAAATCTTCCGCCACCGACCATGCAGTCTGCGAACCGGTTCGCCAGAAATGCATGATCGCCGTTGAGCCATCCCTTGGTCTCGATGAACGTGAGAAAGAGCAGGCGCGAGAGATAGAGGAGGGCCAGCTCGTTTCTATCCTTCTCCGGAGGGGCGGGCGAAAGGGAAGCAGCAAGCTGGCCCACCGAGGATTGCATCGCTCGAAAAAAACTCCGGCTGACCGTCTCGCGCCCGAGGATCTCGAGCCAGCGTGAATGAGTTGCGAGGTCGGAGTCGCTCGCCGCTGCCGAAAGCGCGCAAAGCGTTTCCGAATCACTGTCTACAACGTGCTCCTGCGACGCGATCAGGGCGACTACGCGCGGCGTGCTTCGGCCCGTGTACCATGAGCCAATCGCGATCTGCCTCGCGCCGCGGTGAATGACAATGACCAGCCAGAGAATGTGTGGCGTGCGCGAGGACAGGCGCGCCGCAACTCTGGTGAGAGTTTCTCGAACCGGCCGCTCCGCGCTCGATTCTCCGACGAGAGCCCTCATCGACCCCGGTCCGAGCGACATGTGCGGCGACTCTACTTCGCCGTTGATACCGAGTCGCTGGCAGGTATCATCGTCCACGCGGACGATCTCGTCGCTGAAGCCGAGCTCCGCGAAGAGCGGACCTGCGCACTCGACGGATATCGTATTCGAGAGAAGAACCGCGGCAGAGCGAAGCGTGCGCACTCGCGCAGGCTACGGAATGCCTGTGTGGTGGCGCGCATCGTTTCAGAGCGTGTGCAAGCGCCGGTTTGCCGTGTGAGCGGCAGGCGAGGACGCGCGCCGAGGATAGGCTGACGAATGCAGCTATGCGCGCAGTTTTTACCCTAACCGCAGAACAGGGATCGCCCCGCCGCGGCGCGTGAACTCCTTTGCGAGCTACGTCTGCTTCAGCTGCTCCGGGTCAGGATCGGCGTCCCGGCTCTCGCCCCCGAGCGGAGTTGTTCCACTCGAACGGGGATTCTGGAACGCATCATCACCCGATTCGGTCATGCTCTCCTCGCGATTCCGCGAAGTTGGCGGGCCTTCCTTCTGTGACTTCCCCTCGCCCTCTGCCACGGGATTACGAACGCCCTTCCCCTTTTTGCCGCGTGCCACGCTAGCCTCCGCTATGTAAAGCACTGTCAGAGGTCGCAACGCACGTGCCACGAAACATTGTGATTGGCGCAACGAGCCGTGCGCCAATACTTTGCGGCGCTCATGCAGCCCTCGATCTTCGGTGCGGTTCAGCCACTTCGCGACGGCGCGCGCGTCGCCCTCATCGCCCCTTCCGGCGTCATCAGCCGCGCCGAGGACATCAACCGGGCGCTGGAAAATGTCCGTTCGTTCGGCTGGGTCCCTGTGCTGGGCGACCACGTGTCTTCCCAGCTTGGCTATCTCGCCGGAAGTGATGCCGATCGCCTCAAGGACATAAACGCAGCTTTTGCCAGCGATGACATCGACGCGGTCTGGTGCATCCGCGGTGGCTACGGATCGATGCGACTGCTCGCTGACCTCGACTACCTAGCGCTGCGCCGCCGAAGAAAACCGGTGATCGGATTCTCCGATCTTACGGCACTCCACTCCGCAATTCACAGGAAGAGCGGGCTGGTAACGTTTCACGGTCCCACGGCGCGCGCGAGGCTGACGGATTTCTCGCGCGAGTCGCTCCGGCTCGCGCTCGTTGACCAGCGGGACCCATGTGGCATCGTCGATGACGCGCGCGTGTTGCGGCCCGGCCGCGCGAATGGCCGGATAATCGGCGGTAATCTCGCGCTCATCACCGCCCTTCTCGGAACGCCGTTCGCACCGAACTTCGAGGGCGCAATTCTGATCGTGGAGGATGTAGGCGAAGCGGTCTACAGGATCGACCGCATGTTGAGGCATCTCATTCTCGCTGGTGCGCTCCAGCAGTGCGTCGCGCTCGTAGCCGGCAACTTCCGCCCGCCGAAAAATGAAAATTCCAGGGACAATCGCGCGCTCGATGACGTCCTCGCCGAGGCAGCAACGCGCGCCGGAATTCCGTGCCTCGCCGGCGCGCCCTTCGGGCACATCTCCGACCAGTGGACGATTCCACTCGGTGCGATAGGCGAGCTCGACACCGACGTCCCGAGCCTCCGGGTTCTTCCCGCGAGCTGAGTCTCGGTGTGGCTTGATTTCGATGTGGCCGGTACATCTGTGCGCTTGCCACAGAATCACAGAAACGCAGAAGATAATGGACACTCGACAAGCATCGAGGTAGAGCTCTATCTGTCATTGAGTTGAACTCAGCTTGGCGGTCGAGGGCGTGGTCGGGCGAGCTGTTCCCCTAAAATCCCTTTTCTGTGTTTCTGTGATTCTGTGGCAGGCGCACAAATGCAGGGCCGCGGAACATTGCGTTGAAGCCGCGGCCAGTGGATGATTCACCAAATAACGACCGCGAATGCAGGAGGCGACGACCAAATGGCCCACAAATCCGGCACCGACCTGATCGAGGAAGCGAAGCAGCGCGTCAGGGAAGTCACTCCAGCCGAAGCGATGCAGATGCGCGCGAGCGACCCGTCGATTGTCTACCTCGACGTCCGCGAGCCGAATGAGTGGAACCTCGGACGCATTCCCGGTGCACTGTTCATCGCGCGCGGGAATCTCGAGAGCCGAATCGAGTCGACCATCCCGCGCGAAAAAAAGATCATCATCTACTGCGCACGCGGGAATCGCTCCGCGCTCGCCGCCGACACGCTGCAACAAATGGGTTACAGCGATGTCGCCTCGATGTCCCAGGGATTCATCGGGTGGGTGGACGCCGGAGGGGAGGTCGAGGGTTGATCGAGACGGAACCGTTCGAGCTCACCCGTGAGCGGCCCGGTGGGGGAAAGCCGCTGGTCGTCCGCGGCGAAGCATATCATCCCGAATCCGCGCCGAGCACCCCTCATACTGTCGTGATCTGCCACGGGTTCAAGGGCTTCGCGCACTGGGCATTCTTCCCATATCTCGCGGGGGAAATTGCCGAGTCGGGAATGCGGGCGATCACGTTCGACTTCTCCGGAAGCGGCGTTGGCCCCGACCGCGAGAACTTCAGTCAGCTCGACGAGTTCACGACCAACACATTCACGCAGGAGCTCACGGACCTCGATCAGGTCGTGGCCGAGGCCCACCGCCGGGGATGGATCGAAAACGGGTTTGGATTGTTCGGCCATTCGAGGGGTGGGGGCGTCGCAATCCTGCACACCTCACACGACCGGAACGTCAAGGCGCTGGTCACGTGGGCTTCGATATCGAGCACTTTCAGATGGTCGGACAGCGATGTTGCAGCATGGCGCCAGCGTGGTTACAACGACATCCATAACTCGCGCACTGGCCAGAACATGCGGCTTGGTACTGCGATCCTCGACGAGGTCGAATCACTTGGCAAAACAAAGCTGGATATCTCTTCCGCCGCGCGCCGAATTGCCGTCCCCTGGCTCATCGTGCACGGCGAGGCCGACGAGACCGTTCCCGTCAAGGAAGGGGAGCTTTTGCACGAGATGTCGCCCGGCCGATCGACTCTCTGGACAGTGGAGGGAGGGAATCACGGATTTGGCGCAAGTCACCCGGTGACCAATGCACCGTCCACGCTCGCACTCGTTACGAGTGGCACCGTGAAGTTCTTCGCCGAGCATCTCGGTAGCTCGACGGTGTGAGCTCGCTCGACCGACTTCGCCAGCACCCGGATATAGCACGGCTCAAAGAGCGAATCGGGAGTTACCAGCCAACCGAGGCGGACGAGCCGGGCGTTCGCCGCGCTGCAGTAGCTCTCATTCTACGCCTTGGCGCTCCGCTCGACGAGCCGGAAATTTTTTTCATTCAGCGGGCGGATTACGAGACCGATCCCTGGAGCGGCCAGGTTGCGTTCCCCGGAGGAAGAGAAGAACCCGGCGACACGTCTCTTTTTGACACAGCCGCACGGGAGACATTCGAAGAAACAGCGATCGACATTCGGCGGGACTCCGAAGTCATCGGCCAGCTGGACGACTTGAGGCCGCGCACCGTCCGACTGCCTGACGTGGTAGTGAGGCCCTACGTCATCCTCATTGGTGAGCACTCCGATCCGGTGTTGAGCGATGAGGTTGCGGCAAGCTTCTGGGTTCCTCTGACCACCCTCAGGAACGACCGAGGATGGCGCGACACTGTGGTGACCGCCGGCGGCGTGGAATTCACCCGGCGGGCATTCCATCACGGAGGGTTTGTCGTATGGGGTATGACCGAGAGAATCGTGTCGCGCTTTCTTGCTGCGATTGGATAGCTCATTGATGCAAGCACCTAAGTTAGCCCTTGCCAAAAAAATTAGGTTCTCCTAAAATCTCGCTGCCACCAGTTCCGGCAGAGCACGGCCGCCAAAGGAGCAGCCGCTTGTGAGGAGTACGAAGCGCACCGAACTCGAGAACGTTGCCTCAGGTGGGGATGCTCTCACCGGGCCGGTAGAGGATTATTTGAAGGCCATCTACGCGCTTGGCGGCGGCACCGGTGCGGTGGCGACAAATGACATCGCCCAGCGGCTGGAACTGGCTCCCGCGTCGGTGAGCGGAATGGTGCGCCGGCTCGCCGATCAGGGACTTCTCTCCTACGAGCCTTATCGCGGTGTTAAGCTGACCGACAAAGGACGTCGTGCCGCGCTCCGGACATTGAGGCGGCACCGTGTCATCGAGTCATACCTGTCGAGCGCACTGAAATATCCGTGGGACCGCGTTCACGCCGAGGCGGAGCGGCTCGAGCATGCGGCATCCGACGAGCTGGTGGACAGGATGGCTGCGGCAATCGGTGAGCCCGAAGTTGACCCGCATGGCGCGCCGATTCCCTCGCGCGACGGAGTGGTGGATGAAACGGAGTATTTTCCGCTTTCCGAGCTCGCCGCCGGACTCGGAGTGCGAGTGGTGCGAGTGAGCGACGAAGATGCGGAGATGCTGCGCTATCTCGGCGAGCTGGCAATTACACCTGGAGCTGAGCTCCTGATCGTGTCGAAGGCGCCGTTCGATGGACCGATCACGCTGCGAATCGGTTCGGTTCTTCACTCTATCGGGCCGGCCCTCGCGGCCAAGGTGCTGGTAGAACCCTTGGCGGAGATCGACGCTCCGTCGCATTAGGTTCGGGGTTGACTAGTCTGACTAGTCATCGTAAAATCGGATATGCGAAATACCTATTCTCTCTACGAAGCCAAGGCAAAGTTCTCGGCGATCGTTCGCAAGGTGCGCGAAGGCCAGCCTGTCATCGTTACACTTCACGGCGAGCCCGTGGTTGAAATCCGGCCGATCGGAAAAACCAAAGGAATCGAAGCGCGACTCAGGGAACTCGAGGAACGAGGCGTCCTCATTCCCGCGGAAAATCCTCACGCGAAGATTACACCGGGAGAGCATGTTCCCGGTGCTCTGAAGCGATTTCTGGAAGATCGCGATTGATCAGTACCGCGTACGTCGATACTTCATTTCTCGTCTCGATTGCGTTCAATCAAAGCGGTTCTGCGGTTCTCTCCCGCCGTATCAATTCATTTGAAAACTTGATATCATCGAACCTTCTCGAAGCGGAATTTCAAGCTGCATTTGCGCGCGAGGGGAGAGTCGTAAATCGCGCCAGCTTGACGCGAGTTTCATGGATTCTGCCGGAGCGACCGCTCGTGGACGAAATTGCCCGGGTGCTGGAGCATGGATATGTCCGGGGTGCCGACTGCTGGCACCTGGCGACCGCGCTGTATTCCGCCGCTCAGGAGCCATCGTCGATCTCGTTCCTGACCCTCGATAGTCGACAAAGAACCATCGCGCGAGCGCTCGGCTTCGCCGCGTAGTCGCTGAGCACGAGCCATCGGCGATTTCGCTGGCGTGTTCCCGGGAACACTCCCACATTCTGAAGCATGACCAGTCCAGCGGAACGACTCACAGCCGCGCTGTCGGACCGCTATCGAATCGAGCGCGAGCTCGGTCAGGGTGGGATGGCGACGGTATACCTCGCCGACGACATCAAGCACGGCCGGAAAGTCGCGGTCAAGGTCGTACACCCGGAGCTCTCCGCAGTGCTCGGCGCCGAGCGGTTCCTGTCGGAGATACATGTAACGGCGGCGCTCCAGCATCCGCACATCCTGCCGTTGTTCGATTCGGGACAGGCGGAAGGTCAGCTGTTTTACGTGATGCCCTTCGTCGACGGCGAATCGCTGCGCGGGCGCTTGAATCGCGAGCGACAGCTTCCGATCGACGAAGCCGTGCGCTTTACGCGCGAAGTTGCCAGCGCGCTCGACTACGCACACCGCCACGGCGTAGTGCACCGCGACATAAAACCGGAAAACATTCTCATCCACGACGGACAGGCCGTGGTCGCAGACTTCGGCATCGCGCTCGCCGTCAGCCACGCCGGGGGTGGCCGACTCACTCAGACGGGTCTTTCACTCGGCACTCCGCAGTACATGAGCCCGGAGCAGGCGACCGGCGAGCGTGAGATAGACGCACGAAGCGACATCTATTCGTTGGGTGCGGTGACATACGAAGCTCTCACCGGAGAGCCGCCGTTCACCGGCCCGAGCGCGCAAGCGATCGTGGCGAAGGTCATAACAACCGAGCCGCGTCCGCTGGCGACGCAGCGGAAATCGATTCCGCCGCATGTCGAGGCGGCGGTGCTCAAGTCGCTGGAGAAGATGCCGGCCGACCGTTTCGCGACGGCCGCGGAGTTTGCCCGTGCACTTGGTGACGCGACTTTCTCAGCCCCCACGGTAGCTGCGACGAGTGCGCGGTCTGCGGCGAGAAGGACGACTCTGCGCTGGCGGGAGATCGCGATCGGTGCGCTGGCGCTGTCGCTCGTTCTCGCCATGGTCACCGGATGGCAACTGCTTTCGCCAGAGCCTGTCCGAGCTGTCAATCGATTCAGCGTGCACCTCGACCAGAACGCCATCAGCCAGTCAACCGATGCTCCAGCAATTTCCCCGGACGGGAAATACATGGTGTACTCGAACGACGAAGGCCAGCTGATGCTGCGGGACCGGAGCCGGCTTCACGCGGTGGCAATTCCCGGAACGGATAATGGATGGGCGCCGTTCTTTTCACCCGACGGGAAGACAATGGCTTTCTTCACCGGGTTTCCCGGAGCGCTCAAAACCGTCCCGATTGCGGGCGGTCCGGCAACCACTCTTCTCGCGGACTCCACCTATGGAAATGGCGGGACGTGGAGCGACGACGGCTGGCTGTACTTCAGCAGATCGTCTGCCGGCAGTCTTTCCCTGATGCGCGTCCGGCCGGAAGGTGGAAAAGCCGAGCTGGTTGCCCGGCCGGACACCACGAGAGACGAGCTCTTTTTCTACTGGCCGGAGGCGCTGCCGGGCGGAAAGACAGTTCTTGTGGGCGTCTGGAGACGCAAGGGTGCTCCGGATATTGGCGCGGTGGACGTGAAATCGGGTGCAGTCCGTGTGTTGACGCGGGGAGTGCGAGCGCTCTACGCATCGTCGGGGCACCTGGTGGTTTTGCAGACCGACGGATCACTCACCGGCGCTGGCTTCGACCCGAAGACGCTGGAGGTGGATGGCGAGGCGACTCAAATCGTGACCGGTATTCATTTCAGCGGCCCGGGCAAGGCGCCGATAGCGTTGTCACGTGAGGGTACCCTTCTTTACGAAGCGTACGAGCCGGTAAACCAGGTCGTGAGGGTCGGCCGGGACGGTACCGCGAAGCCCGTTGATCCCGCGTGGACGGGCCGCTTCAGCCATCTCGCAGTTTCCCCCGACGGCTCACAGCTGGCCGTGACAGTCTCGATGGGCTCACGCGCCGAGCTGTGGGTCAAGGTTCTCGACGCCGGGACTTTGACCCGACTCTCTGGTGAGGGAACCTACAGCTATCGCCCAACCTGGTCTCCGGACGGCCGGTCGGTGTTATTCGTGTCAGACCGGAACGGTCGTTCCGCCCTATACCGGATGGCTGCTGACGGGAGCGCGCCTTCCGAGCTTGTCGCCGCCGAACCGCGGGGTGTGGACGAGGGCGTATCATCGCGCGACGGCCAGTCGTTCCTCCTTCGAGTGGGATCGGGCGGAGGGCGCGACATATTCGTCAAGGCGGGCGAAACCGCGAGCCGCGCGCTCGTTGCGGGAGATGCGGAGGAATATTCGCCCGCGCTATCGCCCGACGGACGATGGCTCGCGTACGGCTCCGACGAATCCGGCCGGTCGCAGGTTTATGTGCGTCCATTTCCCGACGCATCGCGCGGACGCTGGCAGATTTCCCGGGTTGGTGGAACGGAGCCAGTGTGGTCACCTGGCGGCGGGGAGCTCTTCTATCGCAATGCGACAGGCAACCTCGTGTCCGTTGAAGTCGGGGGAGGCTCTGATTTCCGGGTGACATCGGAGCGGACGTTGTTCTCTGCCCGGGACTATACATCCGACACACGCAGCCGCGCGTACTCAGTCGCGCCTGATGGAAAATCCTTCTACTTCATCAGCACTCAGCCGGGAAATCCGTCACAGATGGTCGTCGTCCTCAACTGGCTCGAGGAGCTGAAGGCCAAGGTCGGGCGGTGAGCGGGCCGTTGAACTGGTTCGAGGAGCTGAAGGCTAAGTCGCGTCGCGGCCGACGACCGAGTGTGCCTCCGCATTTGCGGAGCTGTCGGCAAGGAGCTTCGTGGTAAAGCGCTGACCTTCGGAAATTCGCTCCACCTCGAGAGCAATGGCGTCCACCGCAGTGGCGAGATGGTTCAGCCGCTCCTCGACCCTCGCCTGCGCTGCCGGGTCGCCCGAGCCCATTCGCTGCGCCCGTTTGTCGATCCAGTTGTAGAGGACCGCTGCGCCGGAGATGATGAACACGATCGAAATCGCGGTGGGCGCGACGATCTCGAGAATCTGGATTACTTCAGGATCCATGGTGTAACTACGCTGGCATTACCCGGAGGATTCAGCAAGTCGGGGAAACGGGCGACTAGCTTTAACGCGTGATAATACAGTTTCTGGCGGTCGCCTTTCTCCTCCAGGCGCCGCAGCGCACAATCGCAATCGATGAACGCCTGGCGGCGGATGCGAAGCTTTCCGTAGGCGACAGGGTCATCCTCTCGGCAACGCCGGAATCTTCGACGGGCGACACGGTTGTAATCGCCGCGATTGTAAAGCGCGGGAACGATCCTGCCGAGGTGGCACGGAGCGAGTTTCGCATTCGGCTGCATCTCGATCACCTCCAGTCGCTCGCGGGTTACGGCGACAGAGTCGACAGGTTCGCGGTCGCGGCGCGTGGCGAGGCGGCGACGCAAAAGGCGATCGATGCAATCAATTCCGCGGCGTTTGGATTCCAGGCTCACCGTTCGAAGGACATCGCTGTCGCGACGTCGAAGACTTTCCAGGTCGTAAGCCGTTTTCACAAGGCGATTGGCGTCATCACCATCGTCGCCAGCGCGATCTTTCTGCTCTGCATCATGCTCCTGAAGGTCGAGGAGCGGCGGAGGGATGTCGCTGCGCTTCGGCTGATGGGCATCTCGCGCCGGACCGTGATGCGAGCCGTGGTGATCGAGGCCGCCCTCCTCGCGCTCGTCGGGAGCGCGCTCGGGGTCGGTGTCGGCTGGGTGGGCTCGCAGTTCGTCAACTGGTATTACCGCGGTGTTTACCGGACGCCGTTGTCATTCTCGATCATTACACCGGACATCGTGACGCTGGCGGTGACGCTCTCTCTGGTGCTTGGCATTGCGGCCGGGATTCTCGCGTCGCTCCGTCTGGTGCGCACGCCGCCCCTCGTTCTCTTCGGGCGCTGATGCCGTTCACACTTGCATGGACGTCGCTCAGGCGTCACGGCACGCGAACATTGCTCGCGATGCTCGGCGTGGCAGTTGCCGCGGCGATGTTGCTCGACATGGTGATGATGTCCACCGGCATGCGCGAATCGTTTCGCAAGCTCCTCTTGTCACGTGGATTTCAGATCCGGCTCGCTCCCAAGGGAACGCTGCCCTTCGACACCGATGCGACAATCGAGAACACCAGCGGAATCATCCGGGTTCTGCGGCAGAATCCCGACTTCACAACGATCAGTGCAGTGCTCGGCGGAACGATTCACATTCCGCGCGGCGATCGAGTCATCACGAGCTCGGCACTTGGACTGGACCCGCGCGTTCAGGGCGACTACGAGCTGCTTTCTGGAAGAGATCCGCTTGCACCGAACGAGATCGCCGGCAACGCCGATTTCATTCAGGCAACGGGCGCGCGCTTCGGTGACACGCTTACAGTCGCGAGCGGGTACGATCCGCAGACAAGAGAGTATTCGGGCTCACGGAAGCTCGTTCTCACCGGGCAGGTTCGTTTCCTTTTCGGTGCGGCGCGCCAGCGTGCGGCGGCCATGCGTCTGGCGACGCTTCAACAGATGAGCCCCGATAAGGCGGACGACGCATCGCTGTTCATGATCCGCGTGCGCGAGGGGGTCGACGTCGACTCGGCATACCGGTGGATCAAGGGCAAGGTTTTCACCGTCAACGTGATCTCGACCGAGCTGGCTCTCGACCAGGTGGACGAGCGCCTCCGCTACTTCCGCCAGCTGGCCGTGATACTCGGCAGCGTGAGCCTGTTCGTCGGGTTTCTCCTTGTCACTACACTCGTGACGGTCTCGGTCAACGAGCGCATCGGCGAGATTGCTGTCATGCGCGCCCTCGGGGTGTCGCGTGCTCACATTGTTCAGCAGATCGTCCTCGAAGGCGTGGCGATCAGTCTCGTCGGAGCTTTCGCCGGCTTGTTGCTGGGACTCGTCACCGGCCGGTACCTGAATGGAATTCTGACATCGTTCCCGGGGCTGCCGGAGGCAATCGACTTCTTCCTCTTTCAGCCGAAGTCAGCGTGGACGGCGCTCGGGCTGCTCGCTCTCTCGGGAATTGCAGCCGGCGTCTACCCGTCGTTTCGCGCCTCTTCATTGCCCATCGCGACGACTCTGCGTGAGGAGGCGATCGCGTGACGAGCATCGAAAGCCCGAGGCAGGCGGCGATGAGCAGTTCGGGTGAGCGGCCCACAGTCGTCGAAGCGCGGGGCCTGACGCGGAACTACGCCTTCGGCAAGGAAGTGGTCCACGCGCTGTGCGGCGTGACATTCGATGTGCCGGCGGGCGACTATGTGGCCATCGTCGGTCCATCGGGCTGCGGAAAGTCGACCCTCCTGAATCTGCTCGGCGCAATCGACCGGTCCACACAGGGATCGGTTGTGATCAACGGCACCGACGTCGCGCGAATGACGGATCGCGACGCAACCTCGTTTCGCCTCCGCAACATCGGGTTCGTCTTCCAGCGTTTCTATCTTATGCCCACGCTTTCGGCTCGTGAGAACGTGGAGTTGCCAATGGCCGAGGCAGGGATTTCGAAAGCGGATCGCCAGGCGCGGGCGAGGGAGCTGCTTACCTATGTGGGTCTGGCTCACCGCGAGCGACACCGGCCGTCCGAGCTGTCGGGCGGCGAGCAGCAGCGAGTGGCAATCGCGCGCGCACTCTCCAATCGTCCCGCAATCCTTCTTGCCGACGAGCCGACAGGAGAGCTGGATGCGCGGACAGGCGCGGAAATAATCGCGCTTTTCGGCCGGCTGAACCGCGACGGCACCACACTCATCGTTGTGACGCACGATGAAGAGCTCGCAAGTGCCGCGAAGCGCAAGATCCACATGCGCGACGGACTGATCGTCGACGGCTGAGAGATGATTTCGCTTCTCGCGTTCCGAAACATCGTTTATCGGCCGTGGCGGTCGGTCCTTCTGTTTTTTGGATATGGCGTTGGCGTGTCAGTGATGATCGTTCTGCTCTCGATTGGCGAGGCGCTGCTCTCACAGGCCCGCGACGAGAAGCTCATCGGAGGCGGCTCCATCACAGTCCTGCCGCAGGGAATCGACGTCGAGGTGATGAAAACCGGAGGTGTGGGCGGGCTCTTCTTCTCTATAGACCACAGTCGGTTCATCTACCGGCAGCTGCTGGCGTCGCCCCGGCTGACTTCGCTCGTGTCAGGCGTCGCACCCCAGATCGACGGTCGCGTGCTCTATATGGTCGTGGGGCCAGGTCAGGAATACACCGTGCGCGCCGCTGGCGAGATACCCTCGGCCAACGCGAAAGTAAATGCAGCCCCCGACTTGACCGCCGGTAGCTGGACCGACGACGAAGGCGACCGAAAGTGGATTTCTCCCACGCTCGCCGAGCTGCGCCACGAGATAGATCGCTTTCATTTCCCTCCCGACAGCATCGCAAACCCCGACAGCTGGGCGGAATGGCACTACTTCAACGTCCTCTCGGCTGACCGGAAGCGGTGGGCATTCATTTCCCTTATTGTCGCCGGAGACGTCAGGGCCGGCGACTGGGGTGGAAGCGTGACGATCACTTTGCGCGACGAAGGTCGGGCATCCAGGAAGTTCGTTTCGTACATCCCGCGAGAACGTGTGCGATTCTCGACCAGCGAGGCAGACCTTCGGCTGGGCACGTCGATGGTCTCAGTGGACGGCAATGGCAATTACATAGTTCGCGCGACAGCGGCGGAGGAAAATGGAGGGGCGGGCGGCACCATCAACGTGTCGCTCGTCGTGACGCCGAGCCGTGGGGCGTATTTTCCCGGCGCGACTTATACATCGGGTGATTTCGTCTCGGGCTATACGGTTCCGGGGCTGCGCGCCTCGGCGACTGGTCAGATCTGCGTCAGTGGTGAATGCGAGCGTTTCGAGAACGCACAGTCGTACCACGACCACAACTGGGGAGTGTGGCGGGGAGTCAGCTGGGACTGGGGGGCGTCGCGCGCCGGCGCCTATACAATATTGTATGGCCGGGTAATCGGGCCCGAGCGCCAGGGCAGCGCGACGCCACTTCTGGTCTACCTCGTGGACTCGCTTGGCTTCCGATCCGTGTTCCGTCCGAAGAATGTCGCTTACGAGGACAATCGCGAGATCGTGATCAATGGACGCAGAGTTCGCGTTCCCTCGAGAGCCGCCTTTGCCGACGTGCGCGGAGATGACACCCTTCGCGTCGAGCTCTCGATCGAGGACGCAATCGGTACGGACACTCGTGTTCAGTCGGGCATCGCCACGCCTTTCGTCGGCCGGAAGGAAAGCGAGAGGCCGGCAGTTCTGACGGGTGTCGGCGACCCGAGGAATCCCTACTTCATCCAGATGAAGGGGACGGCGCGCATTTCCGGCCGCGTTGGCGGTTCGCCCATCGCCGGAACCGGCAGCGGGTTTTTTGAGACTTACCGGTGAAACCCATTGAACGGATAAACGGATCAGAAACAGGAAATGATCTGAAGAATAGGTTCCTGTTTCTGATCCGTTCAATCGGTTTTATCCGTTCTTTCTAGAGTCGCTTATCGGTGGGATCTCGTCCCGGTACCGAAGCGGGATTGTTGTCGATCCGGTCCTTTACGTTATCGACCGCATCGATGACGCGATTCGTCCCTCGTCGGGCCGTGTCGCTGAGGCTGTCGGAGAGATTCTCGGTCGAATTCTCGAGTCGGTTCATCCGCTCCCGCGTGGTCACCGACGAAAGATTCCGGCCGTACGCCTCTTCAGCGTATGGCCGCACAGTCGTCCAGTCCCCGTGACGCGAGCGAAGATCGTTGCCCCATCCCTTCTGCAGGTCGGGCTCGACCTCGTCGAACGTTCTTCCGCTGTAGTCAGGGTTCAGGCTGGCGATGTGCCCCAGCTGATACGCCGGACGGACGTCGTCGTATCTCCTGTCGGCGATCCGGTCGGACCGTTTCTCGAAGCTATCACGGAAGTAGGTGTCGTCGTCGGTCGTGAAGTGATGGGCGGCATCCGCCACTGCGCGTCCGGCCCACCATCCGCCAACTGCGCCAGCGATTCCACCAATGATCGTTCCGATCGGACCGGCCGCTGAACCTATCGCGGCGCCGGCTACCCCTCCTGAGACTCCACCAACAGCCTCACCAACATCGTCGCCAATGCCCGGGCGGTCGTCTGGTAACACGCCGCTTTTCAGCGGCTCGAGATTGTCCTTGCGGTCCATAACTCCTCCTTGGGAATCAAATTCGCAGATCTGCACTGCATCGACCCGATAAAGGGCAATTTCGAGACCAGATTGTTCTCTTGACATTGCACGACGCGACGAGCCGATTCACGACCGTGAACGATCACATTTACGTCGGGACGCAGGGCTGGAACTACGAGGCATGGATCGGCCCATTCTACCCGGCGAACACGAGGCCGGCCGACTTTCTATCGGTGTACTCGCGCGCCTTCGATTCGGTCGAAGTGGATTCAACCTTCTATGGGGTGCCTGCCGCTACGACGCTCGACTCATGGGCGCATCGCACGCCGCCGGGATTCGTGTTCTCGCTCAAGATGCCGCAGGAGGTGACGCACGAGCAGCGGCTCCGCAATGCCACGGGAGTTTCCGGGCAATTCTACGAGCGGATCCGCGAGCTGGGCGCGAAGCTCGGGCCCGTTCTCGTTCAGCTTGGACCGGACTTCGAGCCCAACGAGCTCCCGGCGCTCGTCGACTTCATCGGCCGCCTGCCCGATGACATCCGGTTCGCGGTCGAGTTTCGCCATCGCGGCTGGATCACCGAGGGAATCCTGGCACTCCTGCGCGACCGGAACATTGCGCTCGCACTCGTCGAGGGCCGGTGGATTCCCCGCAGGACGATGCTGGCGCTCACGCGCCGGCCCACTGCGGACTTCATCTATGTCCGCTGGATGGGGCCGCACCGCGATCTGGTCGACTATTCACGGGTGCAGGTGGATCGCTCGCGCGAAATCGAAGCATGGACCAATGCGATGCTGGAGATCGCCGGTCAGGTGAAAGCTGTCTACTGCTACATCGCCAACACTTTTACCGGCCATAGCCCATCCACCGCGCGCGACCTCCAGCGGAGGGTGGGGCAAACCCCGGTCGATCCGGAGAAGCTGGGCGAGCAGTTGTCGCTGTTCTAGTCCGTACATTGAGGGATGAAAGTCGGCTCCAGTCTGGTCGTACTGGTTGCAGTCGTTGTCACGGCTGTGTTCGTTCGCCTTGGGCTGTGGCAGCTCGACCGCCTGCATGAGCGGCAACGCGTGAACGCCGGCCTGGCGAGCCGGGCAGTGGCCCCGCCGGTGCCGATTTCACAGTTGCCCACCGATACAGCCAACGCGCATTATCGTCGCGTTTCCGTGCAGGGTGCCTACGATTACGCCAATGAAACGGTCCTTACTCTGAGGTCGCGCGACGGGTCGCCGGGAGTCAACATAGTCACGCCCGTGCGGCTTCCATCGACCGACACCGCCGTGCTCGTCGTACGGGGATGGGTCTACTCGCCGAACGGAATGACCGTGGATCTCACGAGGTGGCGGGAGGCGCCAGAGCTCAACGGAAGCGGGTTCGTGGAAACGTATCCGCCCGCCCGACAGGGAGCTAACGCGTCGCCGAGTCACAGCAATGCATACCGCTGGCTCGATCGGCAGGAGCTGGAGAAGCGCTTTCGCTATCCCCTCAAGCCGTTCTACGTCGTGCTGACATCGCCACCGGCCGATACGACGAAGGACACGCCCCCTCGTCTGAACGTCCCGCCCATGGACGAAGGCCCGCACAAGTCCTACGCAATTCAGTGGTTTTCCTTTGCGGCCATCTCTATTATTGGAACAATCCTCTTTCTGAGACGGAAATGACCGAGCACGCCGAAGCGCTCGCCACCGAAAAAGAAGCGCGCGACGTCGCCGAATCGGCGCGCGAGACGGAGTGGGTGCACCCGAGCTTCGCTCGCGAGCTCTACCTCGGCCGGTTTCGTCTGGATCTGATCCATCCGCACCCGCCGGAGGATGAGGCAGAAGCGGCTCGCGCAAAACCGTTTCTCGACAAGCTCGCCGACTTCATGGCAAGAGTGAACTCGGAGGAGATCGATCGCACCGGAGAGATTCCGGAATCGCTGGTGCAGGAGCTCCGCGACATGGGCGCGTTCGGAATCAAGATTCCGAAAGAATACGGCGGCCTCGGCTTGTCGCAGATGACTTACATCCGCGCGATGGAGCTGGTTACGTCAAAGGACGGCTCGCTCGTCGCCCTTCTGTCCGCGAGCCAGTCCATCGGCGTCCCTCAGCCGCTCAAGCTCTTCGGTACCGACGATCAGAAGCGACGATTCTTCCCGCGCCTGGCGAAAGGCGCAATCTCGGCTTTTGCTCTCACCGAGGTGGACGCCGGCTCGGATCCGGCGAACATGCGCACCACCGCGACACCAACCGGCGATGGCGAGCATTTCGTAATCAACGGCGAAAAGCTCTGGTGCACTAACGGAACGCGCGCCGAGCTGTTCGTCGTCATGGCTCGTACACCAGATCAGGAGGTGAAGGGGGAAAAAGTAAAGCAGATCACGGCGTTCATCGTCGACTCGGCCATGCCTGGCGTGGAGGTGAAGCATCGCCTGAGGTTCATGGGACTGAAGGCGATCGAGAACGGCGTCATCCGCTTCGACAACGTGAAGGTTCCGCGCGAGAACATTCTGTGGGGTGAAGGCAAGGGTTTGAAGCTCGCGCTGATTACGCTCAACACCGGGCGGCTCACGCTTCCCGCGGGAGCAACCGGCGGCGCGAAGGCGATGCTGCGGGTCGCGCGAAAATGGTCGATGGAGCGAGTGCAATGGGGCCAGCCGATTGGCAAGCACGAAGCCGTCGCACAGATGATCGCGAAGATGGCCGCGAATACGTTTGCGATGGAAGCAGTAGCCGAGCTCGCGACCGCCCTGTACGAGCGTGGGAACTACGACATCCGGTTAGAGGCGGCGATCGCCAAGCTCTATAACACTGAGCACGGCTGGAGAATCATCGACGACACCCTGCAGATTCGCGGAGGTCGCGGCTACGAGATGGCCGAATCTCTCGCCCGGCGCGGCGAGGAGGCGATTCCGGTGGAGCGCGCGATGCGCGATTTCCGCATCAATCTCATTTTCGAGGGATCGTCCGAGATCATGAGATTGTTCATCGCACGCGAAGCGGTGGACCATCACTTCAAGCTGGCGTTCGACATCGTGAAGCCGGAGTCGTCGATGAAGGAGCGGCTGAGCGCGATGGCGAAGTCGACGCCCTTCTATCTCACGTGGTACCCGTCGCGGTGGGTCGGCACCGGACAGCTCAAGCGGTACGGCGAGTTCGGCAAGCTTGCCACGCACGTGCGGTTCATCGAGCGCAACACTCGCCACCTCGGCCGATCGATCTTTCATGCAATGGTGAGGTACGGGCCAAAGCTCGAGCGGAAGCAGGCGGTGCTGTTCCGCGCCGTGGACATCGGTGCCGAGCTGTTCGCAATGTCAGCAGCGTGCGTCCGCGCCGAGATGCTCGCAAAGAAAGGTCAGACGGGAGCGGTCGCGCTTGCGGATACGTTCTGCAGAGAGGCGCGGCTCAGGGTGCAGGAGCACTTCAGGAATCTCTACGGCCCGAACGACGCCAATCTCTACAAGCTTGCGATGAGCGTTCTCAAGGGAGAGCACGCGTGGCTCGAGCAGGGCATTGCCGCCTACGGAACCGAGATGGGACTGCCCCTCGCGCCAATCGCGCAGGAAGATTCACTGCGCCCATCCGAGCGCGGAGTGCTGGCGGGTATTCCCTGAACTTCCCGGGCATCTATGACAGAAGGTCCGAATCTCTTCGAACCTTCCGTCATAGATGCCCGGGCCGGAGGCCCTCATGAAAGTTCTCTGCATTCGCGCGTGTATCGGTCTCATCGGTGTGCTTGCCACCGCGTGCGGCACGGACGACAAGCGGGCGGCCGCCGCCGACACGACGACGACAATCGTCAGAGACGCCACGACGAGCGACCTCCGGACCTACACCCTCGACATGGACAAGATGCGCCGGTACGCGGCCGCCGCGAAGGCGCTCGACGACGAGTCGAAGCGGAATCCGTCGGTCGTGATTGACGTCAACATCGGCAAGGAGCCGATATCCGAATCAATCGCGACAGTCGAGAGGAATGACTTCGTCACCGACTTGCTGAAGCGCGCCGGGACTACGCCAAGAGATTTCGTGATGACCATGGGCGCATATCTCCAGGCCGCGACGACCTCTGCTGCGCTCGACGCAAACCCGAACGCGCGCATTCCGGAGGGTCAGAACGCCGACAACGTGGAATTCGTGCGGTCGCGCCGCGTTGAGATCGACAAGATCATGAGCGACGCCGGGCTCGGTCAGTAGCGCCGGCCGGAACCAGCCGCTACAGCAAAGTTCCACGCAGAATAAAAACAGCTGCGTAGAAGTAGATCACGAGGCCAGTGACGTCTACGAGAGTCGCTACGAACGGCGCCGACGCGCTGGCGGGATCGAAGCCCGCCCGGCGCAGAATGAACGGAAGCATCGAACCTGCAAGAGAGCCGAATGTGACCACTCCGAGCAGGGCCACACCCACCACCGCGGCGACGAGCAGATAGTGCTGTCCATAAGTCCCGGGCCAGATGAGCTCCCAGACCACGATGCGGATAACGCCAAGGAGTCCGAGGATCGTGCCGAGAACGAGCCCTGTCGGTAGCTCGCGCGCGGCGACACGCCACCAGTCGCGAAGCCGAACTTCGCCGAGGGCCATTGCGCGGATGATCAGCGACGTGGCTTGCGATCCCGAGTTGCCGCCGGAGCTGATGATCAGTGGAATGAAAAGGGTCAGCACGAGCGCGCTGGCCAGCTCCGCCTCGAATCCCCGCAGCACCGACGCAGTCATCATCTCCCCGAGCAGCAGCACTGAAAGCCATCCGGCGCGCTTTCCGATCATCGAGAAGAAACCGATCTGAGTGTAGGGCTCGTCGAGCGCAGTCATTCCGCCGAAGCGCTGCACATCCTCGGTGTGCTCCTCCACGAGCGCGTCGATTACGTCGTCCACAGTGACTACACCAAGTATTCGGTGGTCGGCGTCCACCACCGGCAGAACGACGAGGTCGTATTCTGAAGTGAGGCGGGCCGCCTCCTCACGGTCCGCCGTCGGCGGCACCGTCACTACTTCCTCCCACGCCACGTCGCGCACGAGCGCGCCTTCGGGAGCAGCCAGCAGCTCGTGGAGTGACATCACCCCTTTGAGCTTGCCGCTCGCGTCGGTCGCGTAAATCGCGTGCATCGCTTCGCGCCGTCCCGCCCGGGCAATGCGGCGCACCGCCGCGAGTGCTTCCTCGACACGAGTATCTTCCGAGACCGATACGAACTCGGTCGTCATCAGCCCACCTGCGCTGTCGGGCTCGTAGGCGAGAAGCCGCTCGGTCTCCTGGCGCGCCTGCTCCGGGATCTCTGAGAGAATCTCGTCGGCGCGGTCCTCTTCCATCTCCTCGAGGACGTCGGCGCGGTCGTCCGGCGTCATCTGAGTGACGAGCTCGGCCGCCTGGCGGGTCGTCATCGCCTCGAGGATTTCGCTGCGGAGATCCTCGTCTAGATATTCGAGTACGTCGGCCGCCCGCGCGGCTGGCAAAGCGCTCAACAGCTCGGCGACACGACCGCGGGGCAGGGCCTCGGCTACGTCAGCGAGGTCCGCCGGGTGCATCTCCTCGGTCTCCGCGGCAAGGCTGCCGGGAGCTTCGTCGAGCAGGCTCAGGATGTCCGGTGCGAGCAGCGCGGCCACCCCCCGCATCTCATGTCCGCCCGATGGCGTGTGCAGGGGAGTGTGCCGGGTGTCTTTCATCACACCACCGGCAGAGCGCGGCGGTCGTCGCTGAAGCTCACGACTTCGTAGCCCGCAATTGAGATTGCTTCGGCGATGGACTCGTGGCTGGCGGTCCCGTCATGGTCGACAACGGCGCGGCCAATCGAGACGTCGGCGCGCGAGACTCCCTGCACCCCACCCAGCGCGGTGAATACCGCCCGAACGCAGTGGGCGCAGGTCATGCCGGCAATGCTAGCGGTGGTGATCATCGGCCTCAATATATGTAAAACGGATTTCATGGATGTAGCGCATCAGAGACATCGATCGGATAATGCTTGTCACCTGGCCAAGTGCAATCTCGTATCGTTATAAGAGGATGAAGGGGGATTGAGATGAAAGACACCTCACCAGGCGAGCCTCGCTTCGGCGAGCCTCCGGAAGCTGCAACGCGACAGGTTGCGGCGGGTGACTGGAACCGAGCAGACATCGATGCTGTGCCCCAACCGACTCCGCGGCGCGAGCGGCTCTTCTCGCGCAAGGTGATGATTGGCTGGGCGCTATTCGCGATCGCAGCCTATTTCGGTGTTCAAGCCGCGACGAGCGCGGTGAAGGCATCAGTCAGGGAAGCCGTCAGATCAGGCGTACTCTCGTCGGCGACGCAGACGAAGGATCGCATCGTGATCGAGACTCCCGATGGTAAGCGGGTGACGATCAGTCGCAAGCGTCCCGGTCCGTCCGCCGAGATAATCAGAACGCAGCCCTCGGCGCCCGAGCAGAAAAAGCGCTAATCGTCGCTCGGTCGCGCTGCCGGCACAGGCGGATTCTTTGCCCGGCTCACGAGCGTCTTCTCCAGCGCGGGCACGAACAGATCGTACTGCGACCCCGGATGCCACAACACCCAGCCCTCATATCCCGAGTCGTAGACAGCGCGCTTCTGCTGCTCGATCTCCGCAGCCCCGTAGCGCGGCTGGCCGAGGGTAAATGCCTGCAGCCATGGGCGGACGCGCTGACCAGTGATTCCCACGGCGGCGTTACGCTCGCGAGCGCGTGAGATCGCGATGTGAATCACCCTGTACGGATCGGCGTTTGGGCGCGGGATGCCGAAGGAGCCCCGCGGGTAATGCGACGGGTAAACCATCGGCAGCAGCACGTCCACGGATTTCGTGAGCGGTTCCCAGGCCTGACCGACCTCCAGCGCGCCGTTGACAGTCGTCACCAGGCCGAAAATATCGGCCGTGGTTCGCACCCCGTACTTGTCCAGTCGCTTCTTCGCCGCGTTCAGAAACTCGGCGAGCGCCTGTGACTTCGTTCGCCCGTTTGATTCGGGGAATACCTGCGCGGGAAGACTCTTGTAGGGCTCGGGGAATCGAATGTAATCGTACTGAATCTCGCCGAAGCCCATCTTCGCGGCCTCCTCGGCGACCCGGAAGTTGTACTCCCAGATTTCGTTCGCATAAGGATTCACCCACGCGAGCCCCTTGTGATCGCGCCAGGCTGAGCCGTCGTTCCTGCGAATCGTGTGCTCGGGATTGGCGCGAGCGGCCACCGAATCCTTGAACACCACGATGCGCGCGACCGGGAGAATTCCGTGCGCGTTCAAGGTGTCGACCAGCGCCTTCAGGTTCGCCACCTTGGCTGTTGCGCCCTGATTCTTCTGTAGAAGCGGATCGCTCGAGTGGAAATTCAGACCGAACTCGTCCTTGATGTCGATCACGAACGCGTTGATCTCGGTCGAATCGGCAATGCCGATGAGACGCCCCATCTTCTTGGTGCTCTGTGCCGCGAACCGATTGATGTAGAGGCCGCGGATTGGCGCCGAGGGATCGCTGCGAAGCTTCCGAACCTCGGCCGACCCCGGCCCCGGGGGCAGTGCAGGTGTGGCACCGCCGGCTGCCTGTGTGGACCCGGTCGCCGCGCCGGGCTGAGTGGAGCCCGGTGCCGCGATTGCCGAGCCGGCGCCGACCACCGAGGAAGCGATCGAGTCGGTGGCGGCCTGCGTTGCGGCGGCGTCGCGGCTTCCGCCACATGCCGGGAGAGCCAGAAGAGACAGGATACCGAGCAGCGGACGTCTGAGAGCTGAGGCCATCTGGATGTCGTTGTGAAGGTCGGAAAATTTCAAAGGGTCAATCAGGGATGATGCACTATATTTGCCACTGATGCGAATCCTTCGTTGGCTGCTCATTGTACCCCTTGCGGGCTGTTCGTTGCCCGAGCCCAAGCCTCCCGCCGCCGAGTTTCTGGTGGCTGACGGGAGCTCGACGTATTGGGTCAAGAGCGGGCCGGCCGGAATCCACGCGCGGGTTTCTCCGCTCATACTGACGCGCGCCGGAGGGCGGTTTTACGAGGTGTACGTGGGAGAGAGCACGCGCTCGTACGAGTACGCTCTTTTCTCGGGCGAGCCGATCTACCGTCGCGATCTCGTCACCAACGAATTGACGCTTCTCTGGCAGGACGAAAGAATAAGCGCCTGGGAGCGGGCGTACCTCGCAGCTAATCCTTCGGCCAGACTGCTCGACCCGGACGAAGAGAGCGAGGATGTGTCGCTGTTCGCTACCGGTGAATCGGACATTCTCGGAGTCGTCGGGCCATTCGTTCTCTATACGCATCGCTCGAATCTCGAGAATCTGCACAGCCATCGCGCGGACACGGCGCGCGGGGTGATCGACGTCCGGATCGCCAAGTCGGTGCCGATTGCCGCGCTGGCGACCGACACCGCCGCGATATCCGACGGAGGAGTGCACGAAAAGGGCGGCCTCCGATGGCGTCACGCGGGCTACGATGTTATCGCGCGTCTCGACACGGCGCGGAATCAGACGCAGGTGATGCTGCGGGATTCTCGCAACAACCAGTGGCCGCTGGGATACGTGAAGTCTCCTGTCCCGCGGATATTCTGGCTCGATGAGAAGCGTGTGGACGCGCGCGTACGGTCGGCCATCGGGGACGCTTTCGACGGAGCACTTTCCGATGAAGATCTGACGCAGCTCGCATCGCGTGGCCTGCAGCGCGGGCAGCGCGGGCAGCGGGGGCAGCAGGGGCAGCAGGGGCAGCAGGGGCAGCGCGCCGCATCACTTCGACGCCCGGCGAAGCAGCTGCAGTGACCGCCGCCGCCACGTCGCGGACGGTCAAGGAAACGCAGCACGAGACATCGCAGCTCATGATGCCTCAGCACTCGAACAACCTGAACAACGTCTTCGGCGGAGTCATCCTCGCGATGATGGATACCGCGGCCGCGGTCTCCGCAATCCGCCACGCTCGAATGACCTGCATGACGGTTTCCGTCGACCGCGTGGATTTCCGCGAGCCGATCTACCTTGGCGACCTGGTGATCATGAAGTGCAGCCTGAACTTCGTCGGCAGGACATCGATGGAAGTTGGCGTCCGGGTGGAAGCCGAGCATCTGCTCACCGGGGTCAGGCGGCACACCAACTCCTGCTACCTGACGTACGTGGCAGTCGACGCGGCGGGACGGCCGGCGGAAGTTCCGCGGCTGGTAACCGAGACTCCCGATGAGATTCGGCGCCACGAAGCGGCGAAGGAGCGAAGGCGCAGACGGCTCGAGGAGAGGAGAGACGAAGAAGGATCTCGCGAGGGTCCGTCAGCCCAGTAAGCTCAAAGCCGTCTACGGTTTTCTCGGTGTTCTCCTCCCATGCACGCTGGATTAGATGATCTGGAAGGCGCGGCCTGAAGTAGTTGGGCCGGTCGAGTCCTCGCGCACCCCGCCCATCTTGACGCCGGGCACGTAGCCTGACCAGAGTTCGCGCATGCCACGATCGTTCTCTGTCGACGAAGCGAATCGGATGCTCCCGCTCGTCAAGCGCATCGTGAGTGACGCGGTGCGCGACTACTGGCGGTGGCAGGACACGGTGCGCGAGTTCGAGGTTGCCGCGCTCCGCAGCAGTCCGGAGCAGCCCGATCAGGCGGCCGAGGAGCTCCAGGCGAAGGCGACTAAGCTCGCGGAAGAAATCGACGGGTACATGGCTGAGCTGCAGAAGCTCGGCGTACTGTTCAAGGGGTTCGGCACCGGGCTGGTGGATTTTCCGGGAGAAATCGACGGCCGGCCGGTGCTTCTATGCTGGCAGCTGGGCGAAGAGAGTGTACAGTACTGGCACGAGGAAAGTGCCGGATTCATTGGGCGACAACCATTGCCGGAGCTCCAGGTAAACTGAATGGCAGACGACATCAGGGAATTCGTTGGGCCCGACGGAACGAGATGGGGATTTCAGGTCAAGGTGCCCGGCTCGAGCAACGCGATGGTTGTGTTCCATCACCCCGGTGGAAAAACCGCGCGGCTCGATCGCTATGCATGGCACCAGTGGCACGGACCCGAGGCTCGCAGCGTCACTGCGTCGCTGAGCAAGGAATCGGTGATGAAGGCGCTCACGCCGCCGGTCCTGGCACTGTTGTTCAGGCGGTCGATGCCCATCTCTGCTTCCCGCGACGGTCCGGCGGTTCAATAGCGTTTTCGCGAGGTCCGTCGGATTCGCGCGAGGGTCCGTCGGTTCAGTGAACGCAGGCCGCGCGTTCTCGATCGTTTCGTTCAGCAGACTTGGGCAGAGAACACCGAGAAGACCTTTTACAGGTTAACTGCAACCCCTCTCAAGTGCTCCGCCACTCCCGCGATGTCCGCCCTCGTTGAGAGATCCAGGACTGGTTCCGAGATCTTTACCACTCTGAATTGCATGGAGTGGTGTGCAATCGCCCAGTGGACCGCCTGAGGCAGCTCGTATTCGCCTCGCGCTGAGAGCGGGACACCGCGGCACGCGGCGAAGATCTCCGACGTGAATAGAAAGCAGTTCATGCTCGAGTAGATGGGTGTTCCCGCTTTGAGCATCTCTTCATTGGGCGCGACGAGAATGCGCCGCAGGTACCCGCCTTCGTCTATGTCGAGCGCGCCAAATCTCGACGTTCGCTCGGCCGACACGTTGCCGCTCCGGACCAATGTCTCACGGTCGAACGCGGCGATCGCCGGCTCGCGCAATCGATGCAGCTCCTCGAGCGCAACCGATGGATAGTAGTTGTCCGAGTTGAGGACCACGAAGCTGTCACCGGCCGCAAATTCTTCGGCAGAGAGCACCGCGTTGGCTGTCCCGAGCGCGCGCTCCTGCACGGCGAAGCGAACCCGGATGCGCGTTGGAATCATCTCGCGCTCGTAATGATCGCGCACGCCCTGATGCTCCGGCCCGATGACGAGGCACGCGTCGGTGAATCCCGCGTCAGCAACTTCAGTGAGCACGTAGTCCAGAAACGGCCGGCCAATCGGAATCATCGCCTTGATCCCAAGCGATGCAGCAGCAGCCTGCCCCCCTTCGAGACGTGCTTCCTCATCCGCTTTTCGCATGCGGGTCCCCAACCCGCGGGCAAGAATGACGACTTTGGTAGTCGTATTAATCCGGGGACCCCTCGCGCGATTCGCGAAACAAGACGTCTATCTCCATCCCGTCGCGCGCAACGATGGTGTCGGGGAAGACCTCTCTCGCCTCGCGCAGGAGATCCGATGCGCTCTGTGAGTAACGCGCCGAGAGATGCGTAAGCACAAGCTGCTTCACGCCCGCCGCGCTTGCGACTTGAGCGGCTTCTCTCGCCGTGGAATGTCCAGTTTCCAGAGCGCGCTGTGCTTCTTCGTCTGCGAACGTCGCTTCGTGAATGAGCAGATCCGCATCGCGCGCTGCTTCGACCGTTCCCGCGCACGGCCGCCCGTCGCCTCCGAATACCACGCGGCGTCCCGGCCGAGAAGGTCCGACGAGATCCGACGCATCAATCACTCTTCCATCCGGCAGCGTCACCGACTGCCCCCGGTGGAGCAATCCCCACATCGGGCCCTCGGGGATTCCCAGCTCCCGCGCCAGGCCGGGATTGAATCGCCCGAGCCGCGTGTCTTCGACGATCGCATATCCCAGAGCGATCTTCCCGGCGTGCTCGACCGGATAGGGCAACACGCTGTAGTCCTTTCGCTTGACCGGAGTCTCGGCGGTGATCTCGCGGTATTCGATCGGAAACTTTTCCTTCTCGGTGCCGAGTGCAATTGCCCGGGTCAGGAGAGCCTCGGATCCGGGTGGTCCCCACAGAGTCATCGGATCCTCGCGCCCCTGAAGAGACAGCGTCCGAAACAATCCAATCACGCCGAGCATGTGATCCGCGTGCATGTGCGTGAAGAAAATGTCGCGAAGAGCAAAGCTGATCCCATAACGCATCATCTGGCGCTGTGTTCCTTCGCCACAGTCGAACAGAAGCGTTTCTCCTTCGCGTGTTACCGCGATGGATGTGACGTTGCGCTCGACGGTCGGGCGCGACGCCGACGTACCGAGAAAGCGGACGGTCAGCGACATTCGCCCAATATACCGGCTTCGGTTTACGCGCAGGCTCCGGACGGCGCGTGGGAGCGAAATGTGCGACATGCGATTGAGGGCCACCATCGCGGGGTGAGCGATGTCGATCATGAGCTCGCAGGTGACCTCTGACGGTCGGGTTGCCGCTGGAGCTGGGCGAACATTCAGCCGTCGCGGTGTAGCAAAGCAGAACGGCCAACGGGGCCGAGCAGGTATGAACGCGAGGGAGATGGTGGACAAAATGCGCAAACGTCTATTAGCGATTGCATCGGTGTCGCTCGTGTTTGGATTCGTGGCGTGCGCCGAGCTGGTGGGGCTGGACTACGATGGCGCAGGCGAATACCAGCTGGAGACATTGAACGGCTTTTTCCTTCCGACGGTGCTTTACGAGGACGCCTTCGAGCGCAATGGAAGGACGTGGCGATAACCCAGAACGGCAACTTCTACGTGTACCGCCGGTAGGCAGCGGGCGTCTATCGTGAGTCCAGACAAGAAGTTACGCCGTCGTTGAGAGGCGACGATCGCGCGATTTCTCTTGACTTCGCGGCGTTTCGCGGTAAGTTCATCTGTATCGGAGCCCTGCGACTTTCGGCAGGGCTTTGACGTTGGAAGCCCGTGTGCGACGGGTGCAGCGGCCCTTTCCCTGGGCGAGTCATGCCGGTCGCGCATCTTGGCGCGGGGCTGTAGCTCAGCTGGGAGAGCGCTGCAATCGCACTGCAGAGGTCAGGGGTTCGATCCCCCTCAGCTCCATTTGGTAAGAGATTCGCCAGTTGTGGCGGGTTGGGGTATAAGAAGGTCGGGAGAGTAGCTGCCCGCCGCCGTTCGGTAGGACGTAGAGTTCCAATGACGGCGCGCGTGGCACGTTAACGCGGCGCATGAGCCGCAAAGCAATGCCGCGAGGTCTTCGGATCTGGCGGCATTCGTGTTTTTCCTGGTTCGTCCCGGCTCCGTGCGCAGCATGCGTGATCGGTATCACCGCTGCGGACCCTCGTCGAGGCAGTCTCCGGAGCCCCGCTCTCCGCTGCGCTTTCTTCCAGAAAGCTCGCTCCGAAAGCGCGCGGGTCTCCTCGCTGCCTCGCGGGGGTCCGCCTCGGCGATACCGATCACACACGCCGTACCAGCGGTCGCGCTCAACCATCAAAAACGCCGACGCTCACTGATTGATGCATCGCTGCATTGCTTTTCGATCGGCGCCACGGAATCGTCGCCTTCGCGCGCCGGAAATCGGGCGGCTATGGGAGGAGCGCGCGGATGTCCAGGCGAAGGGCGTTGAAGACCTCGGCGCTGAACCGGTTCTCCTGGACCTCAGACTTTCCGACGAAATCGCCCATCGCTGTCGAGCCAAGTCGTCCCAGAAAACGAAGGATCGCGCTTTCCTGCACTAAAGTTGACGAACGTCTCGAGGTCAGCGACTGGGCGCCCGGGTTGTCGCGCAGAACCAAGCGGAAGGTTGCGCCGTTCCCCTCGAACGGTTTCCGCAGTGGCGTGTGAATCATCACGCTCACCGCAGATGGGAGTCTCCAGTCTGGCTCGCGCGTGAAGCGCATGAACCATCCCCGTTCGCGGTCAGAGTTTACCACGGTGACGTCGCCGATCAGCGCGCGGAAGCCAACCGTGAAGAAGAGGATCTTCGTCGTGAAGTCCGACGTCAGCTGAAGGTCGTGCGGAATCGGGCGAACAGGGCCGTTCAGCGGCGCGAAGTGTCCGTTCAGGCTCCTGACGCGAAGCGTGATGTAGTTGTCGGCGCCCACAAACTCCACCCATCGGCCGCCGCGCTTGTCGGTGACCACTGCACGGTACATCGCGGGTGCAGCGTATTTGTCGAGATACTTTGCGAAGTCGGGCATCGTCGCGCGGATTCCATTCGGATTGAGCCGGATTCCGAGCAGGACTGTCGTCGCGCCCTCGGTATCACGTGCCGTGCGCAGCGTGTCCAGCGAGAAAAGGCGTCCGAGCGCCGACGTTGTGCGCGGAAAGCTCGAGCGATAGTCGGCACGCAGATCGCCGCGCGTCCTGTTCTCCGCCGAACCCATCAGCCCCGAGATGACATTCGCAAATTCGTCCGACTTGATGCTTCCCGCGGCGATGTCGACGCTGGTGACCCACTCGAATACATTCTCGTTGAGCCGGCGCAGCCGTATGTAATGGCGTGAATCGCCGGGCTCGTTCACTGGTGTCGCCGGCCACGGTCGGGCGGTGAACAGGTAGCGATTGCTGGAGAACTCGCCGTCGATGGTCACCACCCTGGTGCTGTCTGCCCCCCACGCCGTCCACACCGAGGTGTCGTTGTAGATCACCGATGGCGTAAGCGCATTCCTGCCAAGCTTGTCGCGCGCGACGACGAACTTCGGGCTGCGCTGGACGTTGGTGAAGCGCTGTGCGATTCCGCCAAATAGGCCGTCGGCGTTGGCGCGACCGACGGCTGCGTTCGTGCCGAAAGCGGGCGCGACGTCGCGGCACGCGCCGAGCGGTGCGATGGCCAGCGCCGCGGCGAGAGCGGGTCTGAGTGTCTGGCGAATCACGGGGGTGGAAAGTTCAACGATGGAGCAGCGCGGCGAAACCCCGATGATTGAAGTAAGGGGTATAATCGGCTAGTTTGACATCACTGCCTCGGCCTCCGTGCGAGGCAGTTTTTGCCCCTTGGTGTAACTGGCAACACGCCTGACTCTGGATCAGGAGAGTCCTAGTTCGAGCCTAGGAGGGGCAACTCAAAACGACAGCCAACAGGCTGTCGTTTTTGGATTCCCTAGGTTCGGTCGCTGGCGTGGGCACCGACGCCCCGCCAAGCGATGTGTGTCGCGCGAAGCTGGGATCGGCCGCCGCCCTGCTAGCGAGTGGCAGCGAAGGGATACCAGGTCAATCCGACTCGGAAGCGCGGTCCGGTCGAGCTCGCCGCCCCGTTCAGGATGAGCCAGCCGGCAATCTCGAAACACCTCAAGGTGCTCGAGCGCGCCGGCCTCGTCTCACGCGGCCGGGACGCGCAACGCCGGCCACGTCGGCTCGAGGCAAAGCCGCTCGCCGAAGCCACCAGGTGGCTGGAACGCTACCGCCGGCACTGGGAAGGCAACTTCCAGCGGCTGGACGTCCTGCTCGAAGAGCTCAAGACCGCCGGAAAAAAACAACGCAAACGCACTAACAAGAAAGGAGATCACCGATGACGCACGCCGTGAAGAACACTCAAACGCTGGAAGTCACCACTCCCTCGGACAGGGAGATCGCCATGACGCGCGTGTTCGATGCTCCGCGCAGCATGGTTTTCGACGCCTGGACCAAACCGGACCTGCTGAAGCGATGGCTCGGAGTACGCAACAGGTGGACGCTCGCCGTCTGCGAGATCGATCTCAGGGTCGGCGGCGAATACCGCTATGTGTGGCGCAAGGACAACGGAACCGAGATGGGAATGAGCGGCGTCTATCGCGAGATCGTCCGGCCGGAGCGGATCGTCTGCACAGAAGTATTCGATGACAAGTGGTACGAAGGCGAAGCGGTGGACACGATGGTCCTCGTCGAAGAAAACGGGAAGACCACGCTCACGACTACCGTGCTTTACGACTCGAAGGAAGCTCGCGACGGTGTCCTGAAGTCGCCGATGGCTACGGGAGTTGGGGAGAGCTACGACAAGCTCAATGAGGTGCTTGCCTCGAGGCACACGGTCGGGTGAGTGGACGGGCGTCCTGCGACCCATCCAGTTTGCGAGCGCAAACTGGATGGGTCTGTCCTAGAGCCTTCAGCGTGCGTCGGGCCTTGCGTCTTCCCGATCAGGAATGATCCTGTCCCCCACGATCGAGCGCTGAGGCTGATCGGGAATGATTCTCTCCGAATCGTCCGGGGGTTCCGGGCTGTCCGCCAGCACCCTGTCTCGACTCGTTATCGGCCGCTCAGACTCTCCAGTGGGAGCATCCGTAATGAGAAGCTCACGGAACAGAGCGCGATAATGGACCATCGCCTTTCGAAGCTCCTCCGTGTTTGCCTGGCCTTTCGCGTCACGCTCCGCGATATCGTGAGCCGCGCGATAGTCGCTTACCACCTGCGGATGATTCACTGATACGTCCGACGCGCGCTGCCCGAAGTCGGCCATTGGATAGCCGCGCGCCTGCATCAGCTCGGTGACCAGATGGTCAGCTTCTCTCACAGCGGCGCGCGGGTCGTCAACGAAGCGAGCCTGATCGGTCTGCCAGCTCTGCTCAAAGCGACTGCGATCAGCGGCACTGAGTGGCTGAATTCTAAGCTCTTCCACGCGCTCGATGCGCTTGTTGAGATCCGCCTCTGCTTTTCCGCGGTCCTTCATCGATTTCACAGTCCGGTCGTACTCGGGGCCGAACTTCTCGTGAAGCGCCCTCGTACGACGCTGCGCGACGATCATCAGTACGACAGCCGCAAGGGCGACCAGCAGGATGATCCAAATCAGGGTGGGACTCATGCATTCCTCCGGTGCAGTTCAAAGCTTCTGAGCGCACGGAAGGTGCCAGCATGACGGAACCGGAGGGCCGCGGCGCAGACGCCTCGGGCCGGGGGACCTGTTCCGCCGAGGGGAGCTATTCCTTCGTGTAGAGATGCTGCGCCGCGTCCAGCGCGAGCTCTTCGTCCAGTCTCGGGTCGCGCCCCTCGTAGCTGCATCGCGCCAGCACGTGCTCCACGATGAATCGCGGGTGGAAGCGCGCCATTTTCAGCTTCTCGCCTTTGTAGAGACGCGCCATCACAGTCCGCACGACGTCGATCTCGAACGGAATCTCATTGGCCTTGCAGACGCGACGGAAAATCTCGACGTACTCGTCGGCTGTCGGTGGCGCGATGTGGAAGTTGTAGGGGATCCGCCGCATCATCGCCGCATCCAGAATCTTGGTCGGCGTAAGGTTCGTCGAGAAGATCACGAGGCCATCGAACGCCACCGCAAACTTCTTTCCGGTGTGCAGCGTCAGGAAGTCGATGCGGCTCTCCAGAGGGAGCACCCAGCGGTTGAGAACCTGCTCGGGCCGCGCGATCTGCCGCCCGAAATCGTCCACCACGAATACACCGCCGGTCATCTTCGTGTGCAGCGGCGCTTCGTAGTAGAGGCCGACTGGATCGTACTTCAGATCGAGCATGTCCATCGTCAGCTCGCCGCCGGTCACGACGATCGGGCGGGAGCACCGCACCCACCTCCGGTCGTCCGACGAAGCCTTCGTTTTGACGAAAGGCGACCGGGCCTCCTCCGCAGGTAACCCGTTGACGCCCTTTTCATGATGCAGCTCGGGATCGAAGATCTTGATCACTTCGCGCTCGACCTCGATCGCATATGGCACCCACAGCGATTGCCTGAAACTCTTGGCGATGGCTGTCGCGATGGACGTCTTGCCATCACCAGGCGGGCCGTAGAGCAGCATGCCACGACCCGCATTGACGGCCGGCCCCAGGCGCGCGATGAGATCCGGCGAAATCACCAGCCCAGACAGGCTTTCGGCGATTGCCTCCTGATCCACACGGTCGTTGGTGATGTGCTGGCGCTCGACCTGCGCCTGCCAGGCGGCAAGCGGCACCGGCGCCGGTCCGGTGTACGCCGACTGCTTGAGTCCTTCCTGCACCCACTCGCGGCCGACCGCCGAAATGGCGTACCGCAGGTCGAGCTGTCTGCCTGAGGATTCAGCTCCCAAAGGCTCGAGCAAGCCGCGCGAGCGCAAGCGTTCGAGGATGTCGCGCACGATCGGCACGGGCAGGCGAATTACGTTCGCGACTTCCGTAGGCGTCTTCAGCCCATGGGCATACATCACCCGGAGGGCCAATCCCTGAAGGAACGTGTCGTCGAGGCCAGTATCGGCAGCGGTGGCGATCTTCGGAGGACCGGTCTCCAGAAATGCTTCAAGCTGCTCGCGCTCGATGCGTCCGAGCCCGACCAGATTGTCGCCCAGCGTTCCCCCCAGCTTACGCTGGCGGGCGAGCGCCATGACAACATCTTCTTCGGTTATCAGCTTGGCCGCTACAAGCGTTTCGCCAAGAGGCACGCTAGGCACTCCTCCGTTTCACGCATCTTAACATAGGTGGGACAGAGGTAAAAGCGCCCGCCCTTTTACAGGGGGGGGCACAGAGACACTCAACCCTTTCCCTTACTAGACATAAGTCGACCTTGCTCGACGGTCGAGCAACCGCTGCGCAACCGACTCCGGCCAGGTGCATGCCCAACTTCGGTCCACTACCCGTTCGCCTATGGGGGCTCTGCTGCTGCACTTTGCGGTCCTGTACGTTTTTTTGGAGGCAGCTAACCTGCGCCTTGCGAAGATATATCGCCAGATATAACTTCCCGCCGCAAAGATATATCGCCAGTAGTATCGGAGAGCGATCAGACGCTCACGTCGCTGGTTAACCAGAACAGACGGGGATGAGTCAATGCGACACGGACACTGCGGGACGGGTTATGGCTGGGCGTTTTCGGTAAGACCCGAGAACTTTGGATTCGACCCCGGGGCTTTCTGGGCGGGCCGTGGCAAATCGAGGGGCGGACCCTTCGGCGGTGCCCGGATGTTCGATCAGGGCCACCTCAAGTTCGTGATTCTTCGGCTTCTCGACGAGAAGCCGCGCCACGGCTACGAGATCATCAAGGAGATCGAGGACCGCTTCGGCGGGATGTACTCGCCGAGTCCGGGGACCGTCTACCCGACCCTGACGCTGCTCGAGGACCTGGGCTATGCGCGTGCGCGACCCGAGGAAGGCGGGAAAAAGATTTACGAGATCACCGAGGAGGGGCGCGCCCATCTAGCGGAAAACCAGCCGCTCATCGACGATATTTTCTCGCGCATCGCCGACTTCGCGCAGAACATCTTCGGCGAGCAGATGATGGATGTTCACCGCGCAATGAAGAATGTCGGACGCGCAGTCTACGCGTCGAAAAGCTCGGCCAGGTCAGCCGAGCAGATCAGGAAGATCAAGGAAATTCTCGATCGCGCTGCGGGCGAGATCGACACCCTGTGAATACCGGATTGAAAGTTCCGCGCTCACCCGGATAGGGAGGCGCGGGCGCTCAACCGGTATTCCCGGGCTGCGCAGTGCGTCGGACGGCAGAGACTGTCTGAACGACGAAGGGAGATGGCTCGCTTCCGGTCACTGGGACGACGGCGGGAGCAGCGGGGACGCTCTCGGCGAGAGCGCGTGCTTCTTTGCGGGCGCGTGATTCAACGAGCTGAGTCATGAACCGCTCTCTCTCGCGTACCGCCGCGAATTCACCTACGAGACCGCTGGTCGCATCTTCTATTCTGGTGATTCGCTCTTCCAGCCTGGCCAGTCTTCCACCGGCCGACCCGCTCTCTTCGCGACGTCCGAGCCATGTATTCAGCAACCCTCGCACGACCATCCCGGAAACGGCAACGAGGATCGCCAGCGCGAGAATAAACCGGGGATCGAAGGGCATAATCTCCCAACGGAGAATGGGGGCTACTTTGTTTCAGGTCGCGCGGCGAAATAGTTCCTGGCCGGCGGCAAAACCTCTAACTCGACACGGAGCCCGGATGGCAAAGCAGATAACTGGTGGGAAGCTGTATTTGATTGGAGGGCACCAGCTGACGCTTGCGGGGCCCGCCACCGAGGAGTTCAAGCAGGTGCTCATTGCCCGGACCGATGAAGTCAACACCGTCGTCATCGTTCCCGGAAACGAGCTGATGGTCCATTGGAGCCAGATCGCGGCGCTGCAGATTTTTTCCGCCGGGAAGTGACGTCGAGATCGCGGCTGGCGAGTGAAGCAGGCGGGGGCCACATTCACGATCAACGCGATAATGTTCGACAGAAAGTACGCGACGATGTGGGGCGCATCCAGCAATCACGGCGAGGATTACGGCATCGCCTGGTGAGTCTAGATTCATTCAATGCGCTATAGAATCCTGGTAACGGATGAGATCGACCCCGAAGGTGTAGCGCTTCTCGCCGGCGAGCCGGACTTCGACGTGGACGAGGTTCCTACGCTTCCCCCGCAGGAGCTCATGGTGCGCATCCCCGCCTACGATGCGCTCGTCGGACGCAGCGCAACCAAAGTCTCCGCCGAGCTTCTTCGAGCGGCAACGCGTCTCAAGGTGATCGGACGCGCGGGAGTCGGCGTCGACAACATTGCCCTCGACACCGCAACCGAGCTGGGCATCGCGATCATCAACGCGCCTGCCGGAAACACCATCGCGGTGGCTGAGCTGTTCTTTGGTGTGGTGCTCAGTCTGCTGCGGCATCTCCCGCGCGCACACGAATCGATGCACGCCGGCCGCTGGGAGCGGTCGTCGCTGCTTGGAGCGGAGCTGAACGGTCGCACGCTTGGCATTGTCGGGCTTGGCCGTATCGGTGGGGAAATAGCGGCGCGCGCACACGCGTTCGACATGCCGCTCGTTGCGTACGATCCCTACATCACGGAGTCGCGGTTTCAATCGCTGCGCGTGCATCGCGCGGCCTCGCTGGATGAGCTGCTGGACGCTTCCGATATCGTCACGGTTCACACCCCGCTCACGGAGGAGACCCGCGGCATGATCGGAAAACGCGAGCTCGCGCGACTGGCGCCCTCGGCGATCGTCGTCAACATGGCACGCGGTGGAATTGTAGACGAGGATGCTCTGGCCCAAGCCGTGGCCGCGCGCAAGCTCGCAGGAGCTGCCGTAGACGCATTCGAAAAGGAGCCACTGCGCGCCGATCATCCGCTGACGAAGCTGCCTGACGTGTTTCTCACACCACACATCGGGGCGTCAACCGCGGAGGCCCAGCGTAACGTCGCGGTGGACGCATGCGCCGCGGTTCGCGACGCGTTGCTTTCGGGCGAGTACTCGCGATCCATCAACGTGCCCGAGGGTGAGCACGGAAAGTGGGAGGAGCTGCGGCCGGCGCGTATGCTCACGAGACGAGCGGCCGCCATTGGTCGCGCGATTCTGGCGGCGCAGGGAACGAGCGTCGTCGGACGCATCGACGTTCGCGGCAGCCACGCTCTGGCGCCGGCACGTGAGACTCTCGTCGCATCAGCGGCGCTCGGGGTTCTCGAAGCGGTGCTCGAGCAGGAGCGGCTCAACCTGATAAACGCGCGCACTCTCGCGGAAGGCCGCGGCATCGAGCTTTCATTCACGGAGGCACTCGATGGCAGCCAGCCGGAGACCGCTATCGCGAGCCGCGCCGTGGAAGTGCGGCTCACGGGAGGAATGAACGACATCACGGTCGGCGGCATCGCCTACGGTCACGGCGGCGACGAGAACGGCGACGGTGCTTTTCGAATCACCAGGATAGGGGCGTTTCGGGTGGACGTCTATCCGCGCGACACTCTTGTGATTCTCACCAACCGCGACGTGCCCGGAGTGATTGGACGAGTCGGGACGCTGCTTGGCGAAGCGGGTGTCAACATCGCCGAGTATCATCAGGCGCGATTGGCGCAGGGTGGGGAAGCGCTGGCGGCGGTATCGGTTGACGGCGGTGTTGGCGAGGAGGTTAAGCGGCGGCTGCTCGAGCTACCCGACGTGCGCTCGGTGACGGTCGTCAGCTTCAGGAAAGAGTGAGCGCGCTCGTCGAGACCGACCCCGACGTACGCGCAATGTTCGCCGCGGACGCGTCGGGCCTGCGGTACCTGCCCGACGGAGTCGCCAGGCCGGAGTCAGTCGAAGAAGTGACGGAGGTAGTAAAGCGCGCTGCGAGCGCCCGCACGCCTGTGACGCCCGCCGGAATGCAGACCAGCACCACCGGCGCCTCCATCACTGAACGGGGAATTCTGTTGTCGCTCCGCGGCCTGACCCCACTGATAGATGTCGACCGCGATGCGCGAACCGTTCGCACCAGCGCCGGCGCCATCCTCGGCGAGGTCAAGCGGGCCGTAGCAGCGGAGGGACTGCTGTTCGCGCCAGACCCCACCAGCGAGGAGGAGAGCACTGTCGGTGGAGCAATCGCCTGCAACGCGTCGGGCGCGCGGACGCTCAAGTACGGCGCAACTCGCGAGCACGTTCGCGCGGTGACCGTTGTGCTCGCTTCGGGCGAGGTGGTGCGCTACAGCCGCGTGGGCCTCGAGAAGAACACGGCGGGGTACGCATTCGCTCACGATCCGGTCGACTGGTTCGTGGGAAGTGAAGGAACGCTGGGTGTCGTCGTGGAAGCGGAGCTGGAGCTGCTGCCGCTGCCCGAGCGTGTGATCGGTCTCGAGATCCCGTTTGCGAACGAAGCAGAGGCGCTCGCGTTTGTAGTTGCAGCAAGAGAATCACGAGCCGTCGCGCCGAGGTGTCTCGAGTATTTCGACCAGCTCGCCGTGGGCATCGCCCGGGGTGCCGAGACCTCGCGTGGCTCGAGCGGTCATTCGGCGTCTCTCGTTCCAGCCGCGGGAACAATGGTGTATGTCGAGCAGGAGCTCGCCGAGGCGGCCGCTGGAGTGAGCAGCGGTGCGGACTACGATGCTGCTCTCGATGGTTGGCTTGCTCTGGCGGAATCGCGGCAGGCGAGAGTCGACGACGTCCGCGTATTCGACGGCGAGCAGGCGCTCGCGGTTGCGCGCCGCATTCGGCACGCAGTGCCGGCGACGATGAACGAGCGAGGGGCCGGACAGCGCGCCTCAGGTGGAAGAAAGGTTTCGACTGACTGGGCTGTTCCGTATCGCCGGTTGAACGAGGCGCTCTCGGCCTCGCGGGAGATGGCACGACAGGCCGGAGTAAGTCAGGCGGTCACGTACGGTCACGCGGGGAACGGGCATCCTCACCAGAATTGGGTCGCGCGCGACTCTGAAGAGCTCGAAGCCATCGAGCGGGTTGTCGAGCAGACGCTCCGCATGGTCGTGAAGATGGGCGGCACGGTGTCCGCCGAGCACGGCATCGGCAAGCTCAAGACGCACTGGCTTCCGCTCCAGATGTCGCCGCTTGCGTTTCGCGTGATGCGCGCGGTGAAGCAGGAGCTGGACCCTCTCGGAATCCTCGCGCCTGGGAACATCTTCTGACCGAACCCGGCCCGCGCTTCAAATCCGTCGTGCTCGACGTGGATTCGACGTTGTGCGCGATCGAGGGGATCGACTGGCTGGCATCGCGTCGCAGTTCCGCGGTGCGCGATCGCGTCGCGGAAGTCACAGAGCGCGCGATGCGCGGAGAGATTCCGCTCGGCGATGTATACGCAGAGCGGCTCGAGGCTGTAAGGCCGTCACGCGAGGAAGTCCGCCAACTGGCAGACGCCTATATGGAGCGTATCGAACCGCGGGTTGCAGAATCGTTAGCAAAGCTAACTAATGCCGGTATACATGTAGTCCTTGTCACCGCCGGAATCCGCGACGCCATCGTGCCGGTTGCCGAGGCAGTAGGGCTGCTTCCGAGCGTCGTACATGCTGTCTCCCTCTACTTCACCGAGCCGGGTGACTACCTGGGATTCGACGCACAGTCCCCGCTCACGCGCAACGGGGGCAAAGTCGAGATGGTGCGAGCGCTCGGCCTCGCGCGGCCAATCCTCGGCGTGGGGGATGGCATCACTGACCTCGAGGCGCGCACCGCAGATCCGCCGGCGGTGGACGCCTTTGCTGCATATACGGGCGTCGCCACGCGTGACGCTGTAGTGCGAGGTGCGGATTACGTCATCAGCAGGTTCGACGAGCTACCCGGCATCGTGTTCGGCTGAGTCGGCTGGAAACGCACATCAACGCATCTGTGCGCTTGCCACAGAAACACAGAAACACAGAACATTTCTTTTGTTAACCGCGGCGGGCTTCGGGTTACTGCTGACGCTTTGCGATGGTGGAAAGTTGGTTTGGTCGGGTTCCTTTCGGCGTGAGACGCGTCTACATCGGAGGGCTGCACCGGGAACTCACTGAGCGGATTATCGGTGCAGCGATTGACGTGCATACGTCGATCGGGCCTGGCCTGCTTGAATCGACGTATGAAGAATGCCTCGCCCAGGAGCTACGAGACCGAGAGCTCGCCGTATCGAGGCAGGTGTTCGTACCGCTGCTGTACAAGGGCAAGCCTCTAGGAGCAGCCTATCGTCTGGATTTGCTAGTCGAGAAGCTAGTGATCGTTGAAGTGAAGGCAGTGGAACGTCTTGGGGGCATCCCTTTTAAAAGAATATTCTGTGTTTCTGTGATTCTGTGGCGAGCGCACAGATCTGAAAGGAGCGGATTAGCGCTTTTGCAATGAGCCTGGCGGAAGGGAGCGGTTCCAGTCGAGCACCCGGTATTTTTTCAGAATCTCGAGCGTCCGGTCGATCGGCAGCGCTTCGACCGTGCGGGCGCTTCCGGTTACGGTTGTCGCGCGGAGAAGTGAATTGTAAATCGCTTCTTCAGTTGCTTCGGCAACCGCCTGGAACAGGGGCGACGTGGCGTTGTTCGACAGCGTTCGGCCGGCGTGAGCCACGCTGTCGGCCCTCATTCGTACATCGGACGAGGTCGAGAACGCAATCACGTAGTCGCCTGAGCCATTCGAGAAACTCGAGCCCGTCCGCCCCAGGCCTACGATCGCTCTCGCCGCAAGTCGCTCGAGATTCCTCGCGTCGAGCGGCGCGTCCGTTGCGACGACGATCATGATACTGCCGTCCGCCTTGTCGTCGTTGACCTCGGCGGTACGCTCCAGCTCACGCTGAAGCGAGTAGCGCCCCAGCTCGCGGCCGACCGGAGCGCCGTTCATGGTGAGGACGCCGCCGAAGTTGCTTTGAACCAGAACTCCAACCGTGTGCCCGCCAAGTGTGGCCGGCAGCTGGCGGCTGCTGGTTCCTATTCCGCCTTTCCATCCAAATGCAACCGTGCCCGTGCCTGCGCCGACGGATCCTTCAGCCACCGGTCCGCTCGTCGCCGATTGGAGCGCGCGGACGACGTGGTCCGCTGTGATTGGGCGCGAACGAATAGAGTTCAGCGCTCCGTCATTGGTCTCGCCCACAACGGGGTTGATCGATCCGACTCCCTGCATTCCGGGCTGGTGCAGCATCCAGTCCACCATGGCATCGGCGGCTTTCCAGACGCAGAGAGTGCAGGTGAGAAGAATCGGCGTCTCGAGCTCGCCAAGCTCGCGAAGCTGAGTGATGCCCAGGAGTTTCCCGAACCCGTTGCCGACATATAGCGCCGCAGGAACGCGCTCGCGGAACAGATTGCCCGGATGCGGAATGATCGCTGTCACTCCGGTGCGGACCGAATCACCTTCGACCACCGTAACCTGGCCGACACGGACGCCCGTGACATCGGTGATCGCGTTCTGTGGTCCCGGATCGAGAATGCCGACGACAAGGCCAATGTCGCGCGCGCGAGGACGCGACTGCTGCGCGGACGCCGGCGCGGGGCCCAGATTGGAAAGCGTCATTAAAGCGATGACAGCAAATACCGGGAGTTTCTCATTCATGCGGGCGCATTTGTTGTAGCGACTACATCGCGTCGTTTCGCGTAGTGACGAAAGTGAGCACGCTCATGATTGAGCGAAAGGCCCGAGCCGAGGCTCCGACTCTGGACGGTGGCACCGGGGCACCGTACTATGCCCGCATGTTGAGGATCGCTCTTGCGGGACTGCACTTGCTGGCGCTCGGACTCGGTCTGGGCGCGGTGTTGACCCGGGGCAAGTCGCTGAGGGAACCTCCGACCGCGGGCTCGCTCGCTCGCGCGTTCCGTGCCGACACGCTATGGGGAATCGCCGCGGCGCTCTGGATCGGAACCGGTTTATGGCGGGTTCTGGCCTCCAGCGAAAAGTCGATGCAGTACTACCTGCACAATCACCTTTTCTACGCGAAGATGGGGCTGCTCGCGATAATTCTCGCACTCGAGATATGGCCGATGATGACTCTCATTCGACTGAGAGCGGCGATGGCGCGCGGAGCAGCAGGCGAGCTATCTGCGCGGAGCAGCACCCTCGGCCGCATCGCCACGATCAGCCACATCGAGGCGGCAATTGTCGTGATAATGGTTTTTATCGCGGCCGCCATGGCTCGCGGCTACGGAGCGCGATAGCGTCGCGGGGCGTTAGTCACCATCACGCGCGGCCCGAAATTCCGGTGCGAGCGCGGAGCATTGTCACGTCGTCGCCGCTATTCGACGCAGGGCCTCCACGGCCTGGCGAGTCTGTGGGCTTGGCATCGCTCCTTCGGCGACCGCCGGGGCCAGACCCTCGTCCCGCTGGTAGAGATCGTTCCCGAAGTGCAGCTGCCCGTTCCTTATATAGGTAGTGGCGTAGATGATGTAGACGGGGATTTTCTGCGGCACCTTGATGGTCCTGTTATTCGAGCCGTTCTCCATGGCTTCACGAATTCTTTCTACATCCCAGCCAAGCGCATACTGTGCGAGAAGCTCGGGCTTCTCGAGACGAATGCAGCCATGGCTGAAAGCGCGAACATCCTCCTTGAACAGCTCGCCGAACGGCGTGTCGTGGAAGTAGATGTTGAAGTCGTTGGGGAACAGGAACTTGACCAGCCCGAGCGAGTTCTTTGGGCCCGGGCGCTGACGAATCCGTGTCGCTCCGCCTTCCCGGTATGTCTCCATGTCGTTCGCGGCGAGGTAGCCCGGGTTCGACGCGAGCTTGGGGAAGATCTCCTTGGCGGCAATGTCCGGCGTCACGTTCCAGTACGGCCGAAAGACGACGAACTCCATCGAGTCGGCGAATACCGGAGTTGCCTTGTCCTCGTAGTCCTCGCCGACGATCACTTTCATTTCGAGAGTTTTCCGGCCACCATCGAACGCCTCGAGCCTGAAGGCAGGCACATTGACGGCAACATATCGCGCTCCGAACGCGCGGGGCAGCCAGCGATACCGCTCGAGGTTTGCCGCGATCTGTTGGAGACGATAGGCGGCGGGAAGGTTGAGCGATTTCACGGTCTCGGCGCCAAGCGCGCTGTCGACGACTATGCCATGCCTGGCCTGGAACGCGGCAACGGCGGCGGCAAGAGCCGGGTCGTAGACTCCCGAGCCAGCTGCCGGAGCCGGGCGCGTGCCTCCTCCGCTCGCTGATGCAGCGGAGTCCGCCGGCGTGGCAGCTGCCGCCGGTGCCCCGAATCCCTCGGCTGCCAGGCGCGTGCGAAGTGCGCTGAGCCTGGCGGGGCTATCCGAGTCGCCCGCCTTGAGGGCTTTTCCCTCCGGAACGGTCGGCCAGCCGCCCTTCGCGACGATCGCGCGGTAGCGGGCAAGCTCTTTCATGAGACCCAGGTAGTCCTCGTCCGTCGGGCGCATAGTCGCGAGCGCCTTGTCGAGCGCGGGATTCCGGATCGAGCGCACCAGCGCGCTGTCTTCGTTTTCGTCATGCGCGTCAATGTGCCAGTTCTGAGACACCGACTTGGGCTTCACCTGGCCTCCGAGGTAGTCGACTCCCAGGGCCACGAACGCCGACGTGAGCAGAACCTCGGCATTCACGAGCTGCTCGGCCGTCGGCTTTTGTCCTTTGATCGCCGCAATGGCGGTTGCGAGCTCGCCGATGGGATAGCTGTCCATTCGCATCCCGTCGCTCTCGGTGTTCAGCAACGCGTTCGTCAATGCGAATGCCCGCTCCGTGTGGAGCCCGTCCTCTGCCAGCCAGAGCGGGTTGTCGCCGTACATCTTATAGAGGCGCTTGGCGTGCGCCCATTTGTGGTCGTCGATTCGCGCGGGTGGCGCGCCGGCAAGACGCGCCCGGAGAGCCTTCTCGATCTCGGCCTCCGGCACGCCGGCAACCGAGGTGAGCTTTGCCGGGGCCCAGACCTCGTCGCCATTGCTCAACCCTCCGCCCCCGCTTTCGCCGTTGCAAGCCGCCGCAAGAGCGATGGATACTACAACCATCATCAGTAACTGCAGTCGTGGCATCATTAACCTCATTTTGTCTTCGTCTCGTTTCTACCCTGCTGAGGAAGATAAGGCGAAACGCGGGCCACAAAAAAACAGCCGCTTAATCGAGAGCGGCTGAGTTTTTTTCCGTTGAGCACTGAGCGTCAGGCGCGCTTCGTCTCCGCGGTCGTCGGATCTATGATCTCCCGGATATCCATCACCGCGTTCGCCGGAAACCCCCCCTTCATCGCATGTTCGCGAACCACGTCGGCGCTCGGCGCGTTGTAGACGCAGAAAATCCCGTCGTCCACAACGTAGCTGTGTACCCACTGAACGTCGCGGCCTTCCAGGTTGAGGCCGTGGATCACGCCGTTCGATTTCATGGCGATTTGCTGGAGCTCGTCGCTACTGAGCTTGCCGGCGCCGGGAATCTCGCGCCGGATAAGGTACCTAGGCATTCCTTACTCCTCCGAAGTCGATGGATCGACACTCAAACCAATCAGTTACTGAAAAATATACATGTGGGTAACGGCCACTGAGAAAATCGCAGGTGCGAGAAACCGGAAACCACAGGCGGCAGGTTCAGGGCGGCTACAGAATTCTCCAGACCAGGTGACAGGCGGTCTCCGCGATCCTGTCCGTCAGTGGCCGCTTCGCGAATTCCTCCGGGTCAATCTCCTCCGAATACTCGAGGTCTTCCAGAAAGAGCTTCTCCATTTTTTCGGAAGCGTCCTTGTCGAGGACGACCAGGTTCGACTCCTCGTTGAATGAGATCGACTGATTGTCCGCGTTCATGCTGCCGACGGACATCCACAGTCCGTCGACCACGATCGTCTTGGCGTGCATCATCGCCGGCTGGTACTCGAAGATTCTGACGCCGCTCTTCATCAGCTCCTCGTATCGAGCCCGCCCTGCGTACCACGTGCTTTTCACGTCGGTCTGCCTGCTTGTCGTGAGAATCCTCACGTCGGCGCCCCGTTTTGCCGCCTCGCAGAGCATTCTGCGGAACGGCTTGTGGGGCACGAAATACGAGTTGGCGATGTAGAGGCGCTCTCTCGCAGCCGCAATCGACAGCACGAAGAATCGCTCGGCTTCGGTGCTGCCGATTGTCGGTGACGCGTGAAGAACACCCGCAAGAATTCCCTTGCCGCGCGACGATGATTCTTTCGCTTCTTGCGTCGCGTCATCAAGACGGTCCGACTCGCGACCGTTTGTCTTCGACACGAGAGGGAAGAGCCGCTCGCTGGTCAGCAGCACCCCGCTCGCCTCGGCCCAGCAGACGACGAACATCGCCTGGAGCTGGCGCACTGCCGGCCCCGTGAAGCGGACATTGCTGTCGCGCCACTGGTTCTCCTGCCTTCCGTTTCCGAACCACTTGTCGTCGATGCCGAAACCGCCGGTGTACCCGATTGTTCCGTCGATCACGACAACGCGAATGTGTGCCCTGTGCTGCGCCTTTTGAAACGAGCGCAGAGTGACGGGACGAAACGGAATGGTGTGCACTCCCGCCGCGCGAAGTGACTCGAAATACTCCTTGGGCAGGCTGGTCCCGAACGAATCGAACAGGAAATAGACGTCTACGCCGGCGCGGGCCCTCTCCACGAATATCCGATGGAGCTCATCGGCCATTTTCCCCGGGTTGCAGTAGTACATCTGCATCGTGATGGAGGTCTTTGCAGAACGCAGGTCTCCCCAGAGGCGGTCGTACGTCTGGTCGCCGTTGATGAAGACTTCAACTTCGTGTCCGGGCTCGAGCCTGATGGCGGTCAGAAGCTCCATCGCTTCCAGGAAAAACGGGTCGCCGACCTTCGGGGCGCCGCTTTCGTCGCCGGGCCGGCCGATCGAGCGAATCGGAGTTCCGCGCAGAACGTCGAGGAGACCGATCAACAGGAGAACGGCAACGACAATTCCGAGAAGGAACAGTCCTACGTACAGCGCGATGTTCACGCAGTCAGCGGGTGAGGCAGGCGCATTGCGGTGGCGTTGGGCATGTCGAACACGAACTTTCCTGTAAGCAGCCAGTATGCCACACAGCCCAATGCGTACACATCTGCCGAGGTGCCGAAGCCGTCGCCGTCGTTGATCACCTCCGTGAAGAATCCGGCCGGTCCGCTGAGTCGGATCGATTCCGGTAACCGCGGGTTAACAGCCGACGGCATTGTCGAAATCTGTCCTCGGTATCAAGCGCAAACCAGTTACGTTTTTCTGACCGGTTTGGATTGCGAGGTGCGGTGTATCGGCTTCGCGGACCACGCCGCCGGGTGTCGCATTTGCGAAAGGCTGTCCGGCAGGCGACGAATGCCTGCACCACCATAGCCCCAGCGATGGAATCAGTGCTCGAGCAGTTGCGAACAGCGTTGAGTGCCCCGGCTGGCCACACGGACCTCAACACTTTGAACCGCCGGATGCGGACCCGCATGTCCGGTGGTATGGGAGGGGAGTAGCGGCGATCAGCCGCTACCCTCTATCCCGATCGCCAACCCAGCATATTCATAGTATCCTCGTATTCATCTGTAGCCGATAACAAGCACAGAAGTCGATGCGTCGTCCACTGAGATCTGCGGCACTTGCGATGCTGATCCTCGCCTGCAGCGGAGACGGCGTATCAGGGCCTGGTACACCGGCTCCGCCTGTTGTCGCGTCGGTGAAGCTGTCGCGCGATACCGCGACACTGGTTCCCGACGCGACAGTCCAGATAACTGCAGCCGCGCTCGACGCCGCCGGCCAGACGCTCAACCGATCAGTGGCCTGGACCAGCTCGGATGAAACGAAGGCACGCGTAGCAAACGGCGTCATCACCGGCGTGGCTCCCGGGGCTGCGACCATCACCGCCGCTGTGGAAGGCAAGACGGCGCAGGCGATCATCACGATTGTCGACGGAGGAGTCATGAGTCCCGCGGGAGGCGTGTTGAGCGCGAGGGGCGGCTCCGTGCAAATCAATGCACCGGCAGGGGCGGTGTCGCAGGCGACTCCAGTGTTTGTGCGGGTAGCCGCGAGCACGTCATCGGATCCGGCCCTCGTTCCCGGAACCAGCTACGATCTCTCTCCCGCCGCAACGACTTTCGCGCAGCCAGTGACGCTCACGCTGCGCTACGACGCTTCCGCGCTCGGTAACGAGATTCGTCCAGCCAGCATTCGTCTTTTCTCACTCGTGGGCGACGGATGGCAGCCCGTCACCGGCAGCGCTCTCGATGCGAACACGCGAACCGTGTCCGCCCCCATCACGCGTCTCGGATCATATGCGATCGTAGGAGACCTTGCGGTTGCGAGCATTGTGGTGACTCCCGGAAGCGGCTCGCTTTATTCGGGGCGCTCTCTCATGCTGACGGCAACAGCGAGAGATGCACCGGGAAACGCTTTGCCCGGCCGGCAGGTTTCATGGTCATCGAGCAATACGGGAATAGCCTCGGTCTCCGACGCGGGCCTCGTTTCGGCCATCTCCTTCGGGTCTGCGACCATCACGGCGACATCGGAGGGAAAGAGCTCCACCGCCACGGTCAGCGTTCTGCACGATCCCATCATTTTCGTGCACGGCTTCCAGTCGTCCGGCGCGATCTGGGGAACAATGATCGGCTGGTTCGTGAGCGACGGCTGGCCCATGTCGCAGATGTACGCCGTGAGCTACGACACCAACCAGTCGAACGCGACGATTGCCGGCGAGCTCAGGACTGCGGTCGAGAACGTGCTCGGCTCCACTGGCGCTGCACGAGTCGACATCGTAACGCACTCGATGGGCGGATTGTCGTCGCGCTACCTGTTGAAAAACCTCGGCGGTGATGTGAGGACGGACGCGTGGGTGTCCCTGGCCGGGCCTAATCACGGCACCACGGCCGCGAATCTGTGCGGAACCGTTTCATGTGTCGAAATGCGGCCGGGGTCGACATTCCTCGTGGAGCTCAATGCGGGTGACGAGACGCCGGGGCCGCCGCGCTACGCCACCTGGTGGTCAGCGTGTGATCAGGTCACGACCCCGCAGCAGAGCGTCGTTCTCGCCGGTGCGACGAACACGCAGACATCCTGTCTCCAGCACAGCCAGCTTTACGTAGATGCGACTGTGTATCAGCAGGTACGAGACTGGATCAAATGATTGGAGTCCGGTTATCGCTTGCCCGTTCAGGAACACGCCCGTGGGCATCTAGCGGAACACAGGCCCGAACGCTAAGGTGAAACCAGACGAACAATCCGCGACGGAGTCTTTGCAATGCGCTATTTCATCCTCGTTCTCCCCGCCCTCGCACTCGCAGATTACGGCCGGCCTGCGGATGCTTCCGCGCGCGTCCCGGCACCTCGGCAGCAGGGCCAGGCGGCGACAGCTCAGTCACCAGTGGCAATCACGGAATGGACGGTTCCGTGGGAAAAGACCCGCCCACGTGATCCATATGTAGACGGTCAGGGCCGTGTCTGGTTCGTCGGTCAAGCGGGGAACTACGTCGCCAGGCTTGACCCCGTTTCAGGAGCGTTCAAGCGTTTCGAGATTGAAGACGGAACGCATCCTCACAATCTCATTGTCGATGCCGCGGGAAATGTCTGGTACGCGGGAAACCGCAACGGCAGGATTGGCAGGATCGATGGGAAGACGGAGAAGCTCACGACATTCATGATGCCGGACGCGGCGGTCAATGATCCCCACACGCTGGTGTTCGATCGAGCGGGCGACATCTGGTTCACGGCACAGGGCGCGAACTACGTCGGTCATCTGGCGACGAAAACAGGAAAGGTCCGATTGGCCAAGGTTCCGACTGAGAAGGCCAGACCGTATGGAATAGTTGTCGACGCGAAGAACCGGACGTGGTTCATCGAGTTCGGAACGAACAAGCTGGCGACGATCGATCCGGCGACGATGGCAATTACGGAGTACGCGCTGCCGAGCGACAAGACGCGTGCGCGACGCCTGGTCACGACCTCGGACGGAATGGTTTGGTACGGCGATTACGCCCGCGGCATGCTCGGTCGTTTTAATCCGCAGACGCGCGAGACGCAGGAGTGGCCGATGCCCGCGGGAGGGACATCTCTGCCGTACGCGATGGCGGTGGACGATCGTGAGCGGATCTGGCTGGTCGAGACCGGCGTGCAGCCGAATCGCGTTGTGGGATTCGATCCGAAATCCGGAACGTGGATCTCTGTGACGCCGATTGCCCAGAGCGGGGGAGGTACTGTGCGACACATGGTCTACCACAAACCCACGCGGACACTCTGGTTCGGCACTGACAAGAATACGATCGCGCGGGTGAAGGTTCCCTAGCGGACGTTTTGAGGCGGCGTCGAGTCCCCTCACCAGCGGTCGCTCTCGATGAGCACGCGCGCGAACATCACCTTCACTCCTACGCTCACACTGACGCGCAGCTGTAAAGGGGAGACGCGCTAGCCATGTAGCACCACCCGTGTGTAAAATGGCCGGGATGTCAGACGCGCACGCGTTTCTTCAGAACCTTGCGCTCGTGCTGTGCACGGCCGCGGTAACGACAGTCGTCTTTCAACGGCTGAGGCAGCCGGTTGTGTTCGGCTACCTGCTGGCGGGTATGATCGTTGGCCCGCATACGCCCATTCCGCTCAACGCCGACGAGGCGATGGTGCGGACCCTCTCCGAGCTAGGCGTGATCCTGCTGATGTTCTCGCTCGGCCTCGAGTTCCGCCTGAAGCGTGTCGTCCAGGTCGCCGCAACTTCGGGAGTCGCCGCGCTGTTCGAGACCAGCATGATGCTGGGGCTCGGATTCCTGGTCGGGCGGGCCCTCGGGTGGACGACAATCGAAAGCATCTTCGCCGGGGCGATGGTCGCGATCTCCAGCACGACGATTGTCGCGCGTGCGCTCGCCGAACAGGATGTACGCGGCAGGCTGACGGAGATCGTGTTCGGAATCCTCATCGTCGAGGACCTCATTGCGATCTTCCTCGTGGCGGTTCTTACGGCAATTGCCGTCGGCGGCGGGATATCGCCCGAAAGCCTCGGCCTGACGGCGATCAGACTGCTCGCGTTCCTCGTCGGGCTGATTGGTTTCGGCTTGCTCATCGTTCCACGCCTGATCAGAACCGTCATCAAGCTGGACAAGAGCGAAACCACGCTCGTTGCGACCATCGGGATCTGCTTTGCTGCGGCTCTCCTCGCTCTCGGGTTCGGATATTCTGTCGCTCTCGGTGCCTTCATCGCCGGCTCTCTCGTGGCGGAGTCGGGCGAGAGTGTGCGGATCGAGCAGTACGTACATCCCGTGCGTGACATGTTCGTCGCAATCTTCTTCGTATCGGTCGGAATGCTGATCGAGCCGAGAGTCATCGTGGAGCATGCCGGAGCGATCACGGCGTTAGTCGTGCTCGTGATCGTCGGAAAAGTCGTGTCCGTCACGGTGGGCTCGTTTCTCACCGGGAACGGCCTGCGTTCGTCGATGCAGGCGGGAATGAGCCTGGCGCAAATCGGTGAGTTCTCTTTCATCATCGCCGCCGTCGGACTTGCCGCGGGCGTAACGCGTGACTTTCTCTACCCGGTAGCGGTGACCGTGTCAGCGATCACCACCCTTACGACGCCGTGGCTCATCCGGAGCGCCGGTCCGGCTGCGATGTGGGTGGATCGGAAGCTCCCGCGGCCATTGCAGACAACGGCGGCTTTGTACGGTTCGTGGATCGAGCGAATGCAGAGCGCACCGCCTCAGGCCGGGCGTTCGCGTGTGCGCGGGCTGGTGAGGGTGCTGGTTATCGACGCCGTGCTGCTGGCGGTGGTGATCGTAGCCGCCGCCGTCGAAACGGATCGGATCAATGCACTCCTCAGGACCTACTTCGGCGTCTCCGAAACCGTCGGTCTCATTATCGTTACTGCCGGTGCGCTGATAATTGCGACGCCGCTGGTGGTGGGAATCTTCCGCAGCGCGCGGCGCCTCGGATTCATCCTTGCCGTGCGCGCGCTGCCGAGTGCGGGAAGGCGTGCAGTGGATTTCGCCGGGGCACCGCGCCGCGCACTGGTGGCGATTCTACAGCTCGCGATGCTGATGCTCGTGGCCGTGCCCCTGCTCGCGGTGACGCAGCCTTTTCTTCCGCTATATCCCGGCATCGCGTTGATCCTCGTGGTGATACTCCTCCTGGGCATCGGACTCTGGCGCAGCGCGCTCAACCTTCAGGGGCACGCCCAGGCAGGCGCGCAAATGATCGTCTCCGCGCTCGCACCACAGGTGCTGGAGGATGAGAGTGATCTGATGATGAAGACCATGGAGCACGTCGCGTTGATGCTACCCGGACTCGGCGACCCGGAAGCGGTGCGAATAGCAGTGAACAGCCCGGCGGTGGAGCGGACTCTCGCCGAGCTCAACATCCGTGGACTTACCGGAGCGACGGTGCTCGCAATCACCAGGCTCGACTCGCGAATTCCGGGCGAGCCGATGAAGCTGGTTCAGGTCCCGTCCGGCTCCGAGCGATTGCACGTTGGTGACATTCTCGCGCTCGCCGGCTCACACGAGGCGATTCGCGCCGCGCGGTCGCTTCTCGTTCCTCCAAATGCGATCTGGGATCGGAGGGGCGGCAAGGGGCCCGCCCCAACTCCGCCCGCGGCGGGAACAGCCCCGACCACGGTCTGACTCAGCATCCAGTCAACGCGCCCCGGGGCTGCTGCGAGTCACACTACTTCCAGCAGCCGAGCTCCCGGAACTGAGCAAACGACTGCTTCGGGACATCCACCGGCTCGTTGCACACTGTGCAAACGCTGACGAGAACGTTCGGGAATGTCACACTCGAGCGCTTGAGGCGGATGCTTCGCGTCTCGAAACGGGTAGTAACCGGCTTCCGGCAGTTGTGGCACGTACCGGATGAGATGTCGCCTACGTGAATTAGAGTTCGCATTGTTTCCTCACTGTTGAACGAGCGTTGTTCCTATGCTCGTATGACATTACGGAATGGCAAAGCGTTTGTTGCATTTCGCGCAAACGGAGTGTTCTTACGAAACCCGAACACCCACGAGACGGATGTTCCTCGTCAGCGTCAGGTCGACGCGGAGACTTCGCTCATCAGGCCCACGACGTTGCCCTCGGAATCACGAACGAATGACATCCAGAGATCGTGGTCGGGCATTTTCGCGATGATCGTTGGCTCGTGCTCCAGCGGCACACCTGCAGCCACGAGCGCGCGAGACGCGTCTTGTATGTCACTGACCTTGTAATAAATGATCGAAGCCGGATGATCGAACTCGGCTTTTTCCGCGCGCGACATCATCAGGCGAACGCCGCCGCAATCGAAGAACGCCAGACCCGGAAACTCGTAAAGCAGCTTCAAACCCAGCTTGTCGCGATAAAAGCCGACGGCCCGCTGAAGATCCTGCACGTTGATCGCGATCTGTCCGATGCTCGTGATGCCGGGAGCCTGCGCAGCTGTGGTCATGGCTTTTTATCCTCAATTTGGTCGATCTCGCGGACACGGAACGCAATCACTTCCGTCGTGCCGTCGAATTAGTTAGCTTTGCTAACTAATATGACCAGACACACCGAGGCACGCAAGGGCGCGACTCCGTCGGCAGGCGAAGTGGCCGACCGAATTCACTCCGCCGCCATTCGGCTGCTGCGCGGCTTGAGACGCCAGGACGACAAATGGGGCCTGAGCGCGCCGCGGCTGTCTGCGCTGTCGGTGGTGGTCTTCGGAGGTCCGGTCACGCTCGGCGATCTTGCTCGCGCCGAGCAGGTGCGTCCGCCGACGATGACGAGACTCGTTCAGGCGCTCGAGGCCGAGCGGTTGGTGAGGCGCACGCCAGATGCGGACGACAAGCGCGTGGTCTGGATCGAGGCGACTGCGCGCGGACGGCGGCTGCTGTTGCGTGGCAGAAAGGCGCGCGTCAGCGCGCTTGCCGCGAGGCTCGAGTCGCTCGATGCCGCCAGCGTCGACACACTGGACAGGGCTTCGGCTCTGCTGGATATGGTGGCTAGGCGACTCTAGCCGGCCGGCGTGGAGCGGAGGGTGCCGTGCAACGCGGCTCTCGAAGATGAATCACGCGGAGTCGCGGCCTCTCGAGTAACGGCGATCCGGGATCGTCACGCCGGAGTGCAAAGGCCGGATACTGCGAGGGCGGTTCTGTGAATGGAAGGGTTGAAAGCAAGGGTGGAGGGCAGTCGAGGAAGCCGAAGGAAAGGCATCCGGAATCATGCGCGATGGATCGGTGCTCCGGAAAGTCGTCTCGGAACGGCACGGCGCCCAGCGAAAGCGTGTCGGATGGACCGAAGACGATCTTCGGCGCGAATTCGAGATCATCCGTGCCACTGTTTTCGCGGCACAACGGCTTCTTGCGAAGCTTCTCGACGGGGCAGAGCAGGCGAGCCTCTGCGGTTACAGGCTGGCGGCGCTCGAGCAGTCGCGGAAAGTCGCGGGCACCAGTTAGAATGCTTGATCAATGCGGATTGCCGCATTACACTGCGGACTGCGGTACTACTCTGCGGCCTGCGGTACTACACTGCGGACTGCGGACAAAACTTCGGACTGCGGACGGCAGAAACACAGTCGCTGGCACCCAACGGAGACTTCTGGGTAGTTGATGGAGATGCAGCTCAGATCGATTGCGATTGCCGGCGCGCTCTGCGCTGTTGCCGGCGGAATGCTCGTTGGACATGCCGGCCACGCGGCCCCGCCTGTGAAGTCGGCGCGGCCATTCCCCGCGGCGGAAATGCGGGTCTCTCCCGTCGTGGTCGTCGCCAAACGACCCACTGTCAACGAGATCCTGGACCTGATTCTTGGTGACCGTGGCGACAGTCGCACAGTCGCGGTGAATGCCGCATCCGGCACAGCTCTCCCTGCAGGCAGCGAAGAGGCACGCATCGCGGCGTTGCTGCGCAAGCGCACCCCTGATGCTGACCGCGCAAACCGCGTGGCCGCAGCACTCGTTCGGGAAGCGAGGCGCGCGAACATCGGCGCGACTCTCCTCATTGGAGTCCTGCTTACCGAGAATCCGGATCTGGAGCCGAGGGCGACCAGCAGCGTGGGTGCGAGGGGGCTCATGCAGGTGATGCCCTTTCACGCGGGGAAATGGGGCTGCTCCTCGAGCGACCTTTTTGACATCGACGCCAACATCTGTCACGGGGTTCAGATTCTCGCGGACAATCTGAAGCGATCGCGCAACCTGCCGACGGCGCTCCAGCGCTACAACGGGTGCGTTCGGGGCACGAACACTCCTGACTGCCATCGCTACGCAGGCAAGGTCTACCGGTCCGCGCGACGGACTGCCGTTGGCCTGGATGGGAAAGTCACAGCACTAACTCCATTCTCGTCGCTGAACTAGCCACAGAGTCAGCGAAGGTTATCTCCCCTCGACGTCCCGCTCGCCCATTACCTGGCGGGTAGCGCGCCCCTCTTTGGGGTGACTCGTGGCTTCGTAAAAGCGCTGGCCCTTCAGGCGGAGCTCGTTGATCAGCTTCTCGAACTCCTCCAGCCTCATCTCGCTGGCGATACCCGGAATGAGGCCCTTGATCAGTGTCAGCCGTTCCGCGAGCGACATCGAGTTTGCGTCATTGACGAGCTCGCGGATGGCCGGATGGTCAAGGGATTCGGTCTCGCGGCTTGTTGTCATTCGCAAATCTCCATGTGCTTGATGCAGGGTTCACCTCAATGGGTAGTGCTGCACCCCCTCACCTGTCAACTAAACAAGCGGGCTACCCGATACCCCGTCAGCCATTGCCCCTACCCGTACCCGTTGGCTGTTGCCCGCTGTTGCAGCTGCCTCTTGATATAGGGGGAGGGGGTATATAGCATTCAATTATGCCCCGGAACAACGACAAACGCTCGGCCGTCGGTGTCGACGCCGACATCAAGGACAGGAATCTCAAGCGCCTCCGGCGCATCGAAGGCCAGGTGCGCGGCCTCCAGAAAATGGTCGAGAGCGACCGCTACTGCGCGGACATCATGATGCAGATCTCGTCCGTCCAGGAAGCGCTGCGCGGCGTCGGCCGCGAGCTCATGCGGAATCATCTCAAGCACTGCGCTTCCACTGCAATCCGCTCTAGCGACGACGAAGCGACAGTCATGTACGACGAGCTCATCGACCTGATGTACAAGAACACGCGATGACAACCGACGAGAAGCAGGCGACGCTCGATCCAGTGCAACACGATGCCCCACACCACGATTCGAGTCCGGGGGGGTCCGACTCCGCGCGTGTCGATCTACCGATTACCGGAATGACCTGCGCCTCGTGCGCGAGCCGGGTGGAGAAATCGCTTGCGGGGTCGCCCGGCGTGCGCAAAGCAGGGGTGAATCTCGCGACCGCGCGAGCGACGGTGGAGTACGACCCGGCCGCGACGGGCGTTCGTAATCTTGTCCGCGCAGTTGAAGACGCGGGATACGGTACCGCAGAAACGTTCCGGGCAGAGTTTGTCGTTGACGATTCCTCGAGACCCTCCGGATCTCCGCTGCCACTCGAGCGCCATCTGAAATCGCTCCCAGGAGTCACCGACGCCGCGTTCAACCTCGGCACCATGGAAGTCCGGGTCGATTATCGCCCCGGTCGAACGGACACGCAGGCAATCAGAGAGGCAATCGAGGAGCTCGGCTACAACGTCCGGAGCGCATCCCGCGATGGCTCGCTCGCCGGCGGCGCGAGCGCTGACGAAGCCGAAGACCACGCGCGGCGCGAGGAATACGAGAATCTCCGCAAGAAGTTCTGGATAGCCGCAATTCTATCGCTGCCTGTACTGATCATCGCAATGTCGCACGGCCGCATAGCCGCCCTCGATTTCCCGGGCGTGAGCTGGCTTCAGCTCCTGCTGACGACGCCCGTCGTCCTCTATTGCGGTGCACAATTCTACAAAGGCGCATGGGCGGCGTTGCGGCATCGCGCTGCCGACATGAACACGCTGATCGCGATCGGAACCGGCGCGGCGTATCTGTATTCCGTCGCGGCGACTGTCGTACCGCGCGCATTCGCGGGCGCGGTGGGCGCAGCACCGATGGGCGGAATGGATGGCGCACAGGGAATGTCCATCCCACCTGTCTACTTCGAGGCCGCAAGCGTCATCATTGCGCTCATCCTTCTCGGCAGAATGCTCGAGGCGCGGGCGAAGGGACGCACTTCGGATGCGATCCGCCAGCTGATGAAGCTTCAGCCGCAAACCGCTCACGTAATCCGCGACGGTACCGAAATGGAGGTTCCGATCGACGCGGTCACGCAGGGCGACATCGTTCAGGTCAGGCCCGGCGAAAAAATCCCAGTCGACGGCGTCGTCCGCGACGGCAGCTCCGCGGTGAACGAATCCATGCTCACTGGCGAGAGCCTCCCTGTGGAGAAGGCCCCCGGTCAGGAGGTATTCGGCGGGACGCTCAATTTGACTGGCGCGTTCCGATTCGAGGCGACGAAGGTCGGCCGCGACACTGCGCTGCAGCAAATTGTGCGAATGGTGCACGACGCTCAGGGATCGAAAGCCCCCATCGCGCGACTGGCCGACGTCATCAGCGGAATTTTCACGCCGGTAGTTCTGTGCGTCGCGATAGCGACCTTTGCCGCCTGGTTCGTTCTCGCACCGCCCGAGGTGCGGTTCACCATGGCGCTCGTGAATTTCGTGTCGGTGCTCATCATCGCGTGCCCCTGCGCCCTCGGTCTCGCTACGCCGACGGCGATAATGGTCGGCACGGGCCGAGGTGCGGAGCACGGGATCCTCATCAAGGGTGGCGAGAGTCTGGAAACCGCGCACAAGCTGGACACGATTGTTCTCGACAAGACCGGAACGATCACCCGCGGGCAGCCCGTGCTTACTGACTTCGTCCCGATCGGCGGGAATACGGAGCAGCAGCTGCTGCGCTTCGCTGCAAGCGCCGAGAAGGGGAGCGAGCATCCGATTGGTGAAGCGATCATGCGCGCGGCGACTGAGCGCCAGATCGAGGTGACGGACCCGTCCGAGTTTCGTGCGCTGCCAGGGTTTGGGGTCGAGGCCACGGTCGACGAACACGACATTCTGCTCGGGAACAGCGACCTCATGCGCGAACGCGGTGTCACCATCGGCGACGCAGGCGCGAGAGCTGAGCACCTCGAGGCGGAGGGCAAGACAGCAATGTTCGCGGCGATTGACGGGGAGCTCGCCGGAATTCTCGCCGTCGCGGACGAGGTGAAGCCCGAAGCACAAAGTGCGGTGGCCGAGCTGAAGCGAATGGGACTCGACATCGTAATGATCACAGGTGATAACCAGCGCACGGCAGACTCGATTGCACGAGAGGTCGGCATAACACGCGTGCTGGCTCAGGTTCTCCCCGCGCAGAAAGCGGAAGAAGTGGCGCGGCTGCAGGCGGAGAAGCGGAGGGTCGGGATGGTCGGCGACGGCATCAACGACGCGCCGGCACTGGCCAGGGCCGACGTTGGGATCGCGATCGGAACAGGCACCGACGTGGCGATCGAGGCCTCCGACATAACGCTATTGCGCGGAGATCTGCGAGGTGTCGTCACGGCCATTGCGCTCTCGCGAGCGACAATCCGAACCGTGAAGCAGAATCTTTTCTGGGCTTTCATTTACAATGTGATCGGGATTCCGCTTGCGGCTGGAGCGCTTTATCCGCTGACTGGCTGGCTGCTGTCTCCGATCATCGCCAGCGCGGCTATGTCGATGTCGAGCGTCTCGGTCGTGACGAATAGTCTCCGTCTGCGAGGATTCCGGCCGCCGATGACGGCCGCGGCTGTGAGAGTCGGCTGATGGACACTGCGGAGTTGCTCGTAATCATCGGGGCGCTCGCCATGATTGCGATGGTGATCTGGTATTTCTTCGGCGAGCGCGAGAAGGTGTCCGCCGCGATGACGGACGCGGGTGTGCAGGAGGTGAAGATCACCGTGAAAGGCGGCTACTCTCCTGACGTTATCGTGGTCAAGCGCGGAGTGCCGGTGAAGCTCGATTTTTTCCGGGACGAAACGGCTTCGTGCAGCGATCAGGTGATCTTCGGGGATTTCGGGATTGCACGCGATCTGCCGCCCTACAAGACGACCGCGATCGAGTTCACCCCGGACAAGGCGGGCGAGTTCACGTTCACCTGCGGCATGAACATGCTGCGCGGAAAGCTCGTAGTTACGTAAAAGTGTCGTTAAGAGGTCCGTCGGGATGCACTTCGACCGTCGGGCCGTCTTTGCACTAAGTTTGCGCCCACCGTGAGCGACAGCTTCGTTTCTTCACTCCGCGCCAAGATTGCCGCCGGGCTCGTGACGGCGCTCCTCGTTCTGCTCGTTGGGGGAGCTTCGTATTACGCAGTCGGCCGGTCGACTCGTGCTGCCGGGCTCGTCTCCCGCACTGACTCGGTGCTCATAGAAAGAGAAATGCTTCTCTCCGCCCTCAAGGATGGTGAAACAGGGGCGCGAGGGTATGTCCTCACGGGAGACACCGCGTTTCTCGAGCCCTTCAACACCGCGGCAGCGAAGGTGGCGAAATCGCTGCAGGGACTTCGGGCACTGACCGCCGACAATCCACGCCAGCAGGAACGGCTCGATACCCTGGAGAGCGTTGGAAGGGAGGCCATGCAGCTGGATTCCCAGATCGTCCGCTTTCGCCGGACCGGTGGCTACGAGACGGCGCGCCTGCTGATTGGGACCGGACAATCCAAGCAGGTGATGGATCATGCGGCGTCGATACTCGACCAGATGGAGCGCGAAGAACGCTCGCTCCTGCGGAGCCGAACAGAGGCGCAGCGGGAGAGCAGAATCGTCGCTCTGACGGTTATCGCGGTTGGAAGCGCGATCGCGTTCCTTCTGTCGCTGCTCATCAACCGTGGGATACGGCGGGATGTCATCGCACAGGAAGGCCAGAAGGCGCTCATCGAGAAGCAGGCACGCCAGCTGAAGAAGCAGGCAGCTGAGCTCGAGCGGCAGCTGAAGGAATCGCGGACGCTCGCCAGCCAGCTCTCCATGACCAACGACAACCTCCAGGCGGCGAGCTTCGCCACAAGCGAAGCTCGAGCCCGAGCGGAGGAAGCGCTTCGTCACGCCAGCGAGGCGGAGAGGGAACAGGCGCGCCTCGCCAAGCAGAACGCGGCACTCCTCGAGTCTACCGACCAGGGATTCTACGGGATGGACAAGCGCGGCAATTGCACGTTCATCAACCCCGCGGGCGCGAGATTGCTTGGCTACGAGCCGGCGGAGCTGATCGGCAGGCAGATGCACGAGGCCGTCCATTACAAGCACGCCGACGGCTCACCATATCCACTGGCCGAGTGCCAGATATACAATGCGCTCAAGACCGGCTCTCAGGCGCGCGTAGCGGATGAAGTCATGTGGGCGAAGGACGGGCGGCCGATCCCAGTCGAGTATTCCACATCCCCGCTGATGGAAGCGGGCGACCTTCGCGGCTCGGTAGTCGCCTTCACCGATATCTCCGAGCGAATCGAAGCCGAGCGGGCGCTCCGCGAGAATGAGCAGCGCAAGGACGCGGTGCTGAGATCCACTCTCGACTCGATCATCGCGATGGATGCCGAGGATCGCATCACGGAGTTCAACCGTGCGGCCGAAGAGGCATTCGGCTACAAGCGGGAGGAGGTCATTGGCAAGCGCCTCGAGGAAATCATTATCCCTTCGCGCTATCGCGAAGCTCACCGGAAGGGCCTGAAGCGCTATCTGGAGACGGGAGAGGCCCGGGTGATCGGCAAACGCCTCGAGCTGCCCGCTCTGCGCCGCGACGGAACCGAGTTTCTTGCCGAGCTGTCGATCACTGTCGCGCACATCGAGGGCGTCCCGACTTTCACCGGCGTAGTGCGCGACATCACCGAGCTCAAGAAGGCGGAGCTGGAAAGGGAGCAGCTGATCAAGGCGCTGGCAAAGAGCAACGAGGAGCTCGACCAGTTCGCCTATGTCGCATCGCACGATCTGAAGGCGCCGCTCCGCGGCATCGCCAACCTGTCACAGTGGATGGAAGAGGATCTCGGCGGATCCTTGGCGGGCGAAGGGAAGGCTCACATGGAGCTCCTTCGCGGAAGAGTCAACCGGATGGAGGCGCTGATCGATGGCATCCTGCAGTACTCGCGCGCGGGGAGGATGCGCGTCAAACCCGAGACGGTCGATATCAATGCGCTGGTGCACGATGTGATCGAGCTGATCGCGCCGCCGGAGCGCGTAAGGATCAACGTGCTGGACGGAATGCCGACCATCGAGACCGAGCGCGTCCCGCTCCAGCAGGTTTTCATCAACCTCATCGGCAACGCGATCAAGCATGCGGGCGCCGACACGCCGACCATCGACGTGACCTGGGCGGACAAGGGCGCGTTCCTGCAGTTCTCGGTTCAGGACAATGGCCGCGGGATCGCCCCTCAGTATCACGACCGCATATTCGCGATATTCCAGACCCTTGAAGCACGTGACAAGATCGAGGGGACAGGGATCGGGTTGTCGGTCGTCAAGAAGATCGTGGAAGCCCAGAAGGGACGCGTGTGGGTAGAATCCGATGTGGGGAAAGGCGCGACCTTCCGGTTCCTGTGGCCAAAAGAGCCGAAGATCGGAGAATGACATAGATGCCGGAGCGATCATTGAACATTCTGCTCGTTGAAGATGATGAAGTCGATGTGATGAACGTCGAGCGCGCTTTCGAGCGCAACAAGCTGCAGAATTCGCTGTTCGTCGCGGGAAACGGCCTCGAGGCGCTCGAGCTGCTCCGAGGCCAGAAAATCCCGAAGGAGCGGCGGCTGGTTCTGCTCGACCTCAACATGCCGAAGATGAACGGCATCGAGTTTCTGGAAGCCCTGCGTGCGGATCCTGAGCTGGCCAGCACGCCCGTCGTCGTTCTCACCACGTCGAACGATGAGCAGGACAAGTCGGACGCCTACCATCTAAACGTCGCCGGCTACATGCTGAAGCCGGTGACCTTCAGCAGCTTCTGCGAGCGGATGGCGACGTTCGACAAGTACTGGACGCTGGTGGAGATGCCGTAGGGCAGAAATGGAAGAGCGGCTCAGGGTTCTCGTAGTTGACGATGACGACGTAGACCGCATGGCGGTACGCCGCTCGCTAAAGGCCTCCGGAATCGACGCCGAGATCACGGAAGCCGAAGACGCGGCGACGGCGCTCGAGCGGATCCGCTCGGCGAGCTACGACTGCGCGCTTTTCGATTTCCGGATGCCCGGATCGGATGGATTGGAGCTGCTCCGTCAGATTCGGGCCGACGGCGTTGGAACTCCCGTCATCATGCTCACAGGGTTTGGTGACGAGCAGACAGCCGTGGACCTAATGAAGGCCGGTGCCGCCGATTACCTCCCCAAGAATTCGCTGACACCCGAGCGGCTGGGGCAAAGCGTTCGGTCGGTAGTGCGCGTGCGCGAAGCCGAAGTCGAAGCGGGAAGGGCAGAAAACCAGCTGCGGACATATGCAACGCAGTTGAGATCGCTCGCCGAGGCTGCGATTGCGATCAACTCGACGCTTGCCGCCGACGCCATGCTCCAGGTCGCGACCGAGAGTGCGCGTCGCATTCTGAATACCCGGCGCGCGGAAACAAGGCTGACCGAGGAGACTCTGACGTCGGGTGCGATGCGCGGTATATCTCCGGAGCAGGCGGCCGCCATCTGGCACGCTTCGGAACCGGAAGAGAAGATCACCTCGTGGACGGATGTCACCCGCGAGATGCGAACGGTGGACCTGGAAGCGCTGTCGGATTCAGTGCTGGACGATGGCGCACTCCTGCGAAACGACCCCGATGAGAGCTATCTGTCGGCGCCGCTGGTAGGCCGAAACGGCCGCACGCTCGGTGTGATTCAGCTGTGGGGAAAGAAAGACGGAAAGTTCAGTGAAGGCGACGAGGCGATTCTGACGCAGCTGGCACAGATGTGCTCGGTTGCACTGGAGAATGCCAGGCTGTACAAGGCAGCGCAGGACGCCACGCGGGCGAGAGACGATCTCGTTGCGATCGTGTCTCACGATCTCAGAAATCCCATTCACACGATCAACATGGCTGCTTCGTTTCTGCTGGATGTGGCTCCAGCCGACGACCGGCGTGTGACATCTCGCCGTCAGCTGGAAGTGATACGCCGGTCCGCGAATCGGGCAAATCGCCTGATAAGCGACCTGCTGGATGTTGCGCGGATTCAGGCGGGTGGGCTTGCCGTCGAGCCTGTTCCCGTCGACGCCGCGTCGCTCGTGCAGGAAGCGATGGAAGCCGCCGCTCCTCTGGCAACCGGCAAGAAGCTCACGATCGAGAGGGAGGTGCCGGAGAATCTGCCGGCCGTCTGCTCCGATCGCGATCGCGTGCTGCAGGTGTTCGGCAATCTCATCGGCAATGCGATCAAGTTCACTCCGGAGGGTGGACGGATAACGATACGCGCGGAAAGCGAAACGCTGGCCGTCAGGTTTTCCGTCCGCGACACCGGGCCGGGAATTCCGCCTGAGCACGCCGCGCATGTCTTCGACAGGTACTGGCAGGCGAAATCGACGGCGAAGCTTGGAACCGGACTCGGCTTATCGATTGCAAAAGGGATTGTCGAAGCGCACAGCGGCCGCATCTGGGTGGAGAGCGAGCCCGGGCAGGGTGCCTCGTTCTTCTTTACGCTGCCGGCCGCGCCGTCAACTGGCGCGGATTTGGCATAGACCGGCGGAACCCGTCGGGTACCGGGCGGGTCTTACAGGCAGCGTGTCATCACCGGCGCGCTCTCTTACGGAGATAATTGATGAAGCGTTTGTCCTCTCTGGCGGCGATCGCCGCAATTGCACTGACGGGAATCGCGCCGGTTGCCGGTGCGCAGGCCTCATGGCCAATCATTTACAGCCAGAACGGCGTGAAGGTGGCCCTCGATACCGCCGGCGCAAAGCGGAACTCGGACGGATCGTATATCACACGCACCCGCTGGGATTATTCGTCACCGCGCAGGCTCGAGAGCAAGCGGCCCTACACGCAGATGACGGAGGTGGCACTCGTCAGGTGTACGCCTGTGCGGATCAAGCGGCTGACCGAGTCGTTTTATGCCGAGAACGGCGCAGTGGTGAAGGAAGGGTCGATGCCTGATCCCAGCCATGTTCAGTACATGTCGTGGGACCGTCCAAAGCTGCGATCGGACGGGGCGCGCGCATTCGCCAACGTCTGCTCGACGCTCGCCAAACGCACGCGAGCCCGACGGTAGAGTCGAAAGTGACCGGATGGCCGCCTCTCGAGGTGGCCGTTACCGCCGCGGGACAGTACAATCCGCGAATGCACGTGCCGGAGCTCCATCCGAATGTCCCCGCGCGCGGGAACGCCTTTTCGCGGTCGCTCGGACGGACCGCTCTCTTGGCTTCAGGGTGGCGGTTCGAGGGAACGTTGCCGCCTCTGCCGAAATTCGTAGTGATCGTGGCGCCGCATACCTCGAACTGGGACTTCTTCGTGGGGGTCGGCGCCCTCTTCTCGCTCGGAATCAGAATCTCCTTCCTCGGTAAGGATTCAATTTTCCGGGGACCGGTCGGGCCGATGATGCGCTGGCTCGGGGGAATCGCGGTAGACCGTTCTGTCAGCCGCGACAGAGTCGCCGAGATGATCGACGTATTCCGGAGCCGCGACCAGCTGGTTGTGGGGATCACGCCGGAGGGGACGCGAAAAAAAGTGGCGGATTGGAGGACCGGATTCTACCACGTCGCGAAAGGTGCGGACGTTCCGATAGTCCCAGTTGCGTTCGACTATTCGCGAAAGACGATTGTCTTTTTTCCTCCCTTCAAGCCGACAGCAGACGCCAAAGCCGACATCGAGTTCCTGAAGGGTCTCTTCCGGCCGGAAATGGCGCAGCGTCCCGAGAAGTTCTGGGTCACCGCCGAAGGGTGACGCGCCCGCGGCCGACTCGTCAACACTTGCCCGCAATAATCAGATGCAAATCAGAATCTTATCCGTCGTCTTCGCCTTCTCGCTCGCGCTTGCACCAGCTGTCAGTGCGCAGGGCATAAGCCCGCAGTGTCCGCCCGGCTCCTTCCTGCCGAACGGCGAGCCCGACAACACGAAAATCGCGCAGGACGCCTGTCAGAAGGCGATAGACCTGTTTCAGTATATGGCGCCTCAGCTGGGGGCTCTGCTCGCCGGCGGCAACGCGACTCAGGGACTGACCGGAACGCTGGGCGGCCTCGGCCATTTCGTGATCGGTTTGAGAGGGAACGCAATCCGCGGGTCTCTCCCGGAAGTTGACAAGTTCGTGCCGGCGACGGAGGGCGCACAGCAGATCACGTATACGGTGACCGAGCCATTCATGGGTCTGCCCACCGGCGACGCGGCTATCGGGATTTTCGGTGGTCTTCCGCTCGGACTTACCAGGATCGGCGGGCTGGATCTCCTGCTGAGCGCGTCGTATCTGCCGAACTACAACAACGCGAGCGTCGATGTCGCCGTGCCCGCGGGGTCATGGAAGTTCGGCTACGGAGCAAAGCTCGGGATACTTCAGGAGAGCCTGCTCGTTCCCGGCGTTTCCGTGAGCTTTCTCACGCGCGAGCTCCCGCTCGTCAGGATCACCGGTCGCGCGGGGGAAGACCGCCTGGTTCTGGACAGTATTCGAGTCAAGACGAATTCATGGCGCGCCGTCGCGGGCAAGGGCTTTCTCTTCTTCGGGGGTGCGGTCGGAGTTGGACAGGACACATATGACAGCAACGCGAGCATCAGTGTGTTCGTCGCGCCACGTCCGGCGAGCGAGGGAGGAAGCGGCGGGCCGATAGCGCTCCAGCAGAAGCTCACGCGGACGAATTATTTCGCGAGTCTCTGGATCAACGCGCAGATCCTGCGGATCGTAGGGGAATTCGGGCAGGCGAGTGGCGGAGAAATTCTCACCTACAACCAGTTCACGGGTTCGCAGCCGGATGAGGCGAGGCCATACTTCTCCGTGGGAGTCAGCCTAGGGTGGTAGATGCCTTAAAGAATTCTCGGTGCCTCTGCGCCAATCTGCTTGACTCAACGATCGAGAGAACGCCCTCGGGACTTACTTGGACTGACGGACCCTCTTAGAAATTGCCGTTGTAGTTGTAGTTGTAGTTGTAGTTTTCGTCAGTCCACGAAATCCCGGACCTGCTGATAAATCACTCCATCAGTCAGGAACTGCCCATGCGCTATGCAGGCTGACTGATTGTTCGTCGCACCGGCGAGCGGGACGCTCGTGTCCGGGTTGATCGTCTCGTCGCACGGCGACCACCAGGTTGCGTAGCGCACGAGACCTGGCGTTTCGTCTCCCGCGTTCAGGTCGGCGAGGAACCGCGAGCCGATGCGAATCTCGAGGCACGGCGTGAAGTTGCAGTTCAGCGCCGTATCGGTGCCGTGGTTGGGTCCGGCCAGGGAGACCCACGCGTCCACCTTTGCGGTGCCGGCAAAATTCTTCAGGTAGTACCGCGACGACACGCTCCCCGCAGAGTGGGCGATGATATCCACCTTGGCGGCTTGTGTCTCGGCGAGAATCTTGTCGACCTGTTGCCTGATCTCGTCGGCATTGCCGGCGTGCGAGAGGACGAAGCTGTAGTTGTAGGCGTAAAGCTCTCGCTCGGCCCAGCCATCAGTCCGGAACCGGTCGATCATCGGGCAGAAGAAGTCGGGGTTCTCGCCGTAGCCGTGCACGAATAGAACAGGATCGTGCGTGAGGGGAATGCTCGAGGCTGTGCGGGTGACACCGCACAGATCTTCGGGCGCGGTAATCCCGTCGGTGCAGCCCGCCCCGAACAGAAACGCGCAAAAAAGTGTGATGTGGGAAAGTGCCTGAGGTTTCATGGTGAATGTGCCACAGTATCCATTGAAGAAATGCAGTTAACGCCTTCAGAGACAATAGCAGGAGGACCGGAAATAGTGTCCGATGTCAAGGGTGTAAGCGGCCTCTCGGCGTTGTTCCCGTGGCAGGACCCTTGCCTATAAAAAGGGGTGGCAGTCAACGGAGCAGACTTGGGATGCTGACGACATTACTCGAATCGAAGCCCCAGAAGCAAAAGGCAGCAGGGGGGACGATTTTCAGCGTGGTTTTCCATTCAGCGATCATCTTTTTCGCCGTTTACGCGACGGCGCGCGCGGGTATAGAACAGGACAACCTGAAGCGCGAGCAGAAGGTCAACTTCGTGAAAATGAAGGAGCCTCCTCCGCCACCGGAGATCAAGAAGAAGGAGCCTCCTCCACCACCTCCGAAGGTAAAGAAGCCACCTCCGAAGACGGAGCATACGCCTGACCCTCTGCCGCCGGTGCCAAAGCAGGAGATCCCGCCGCCCAAGGGGTTCCAGGTACTGAAGGCCCCGGTGAACGTTCCGGTCGAGCTTCCGAAGGTCGACCTCTCGGCCAAAGTGACCAACGAAGCCGACTTCAGCGGTAAGGGAGTCGCGGGCGGCAGCGCGTCGGGTAAGGAAGGCGGCACTGGCGATAATGAGGGCGGGAAGGTTGGTATCGACCCCGACAAGGCGTACATGGACTTCCAGGTCGAGGAGCAGGTCTCGGCGATCTCCGGCACGAAGGTGGACTATCCGGAGTCGATGCGGTCCAGCGGTCTGGAGGGGCAGGTTGACGCGCAGTTCGTCGTCGACGAGAACGGGCGCATCCAGAGCGGCACGTTTAAGGTTCTGAACTCGGCCAATTCCGCGTTTGTGGACGCCGTCAAGCGGGCAATACCTTCGATGCGATTCAGGCCGGCGAAAATCGGCAACACGAAGGTCTCGCAGGTGGTGCAGCAGTCGTTCAAGTTCAAGCTCAGCAGCTGACGCGGATCAAAGACAAGAGAGAACGGCCCGGGCGAAACGTCCGGGCCTTTTTCTATGAACGGATAACAACAGATAGAACGGATTAGACGCGGAACACGGAGAACTGCAGGGAGTTACTTTTTGTTTTTCCCATTCAAGAATTTCTTCGTGTCCTTCGTGTCCTTCGTGTCCTTCGTGTCCGTTTTCCCGTTATTGGCACCTTTGGTTTTGGCGCTGACGATTCTCGTCGCCGAGCCGGCGTCCGGCCAGGGCGCGGGCCCTCCTGTGCATGGAAAGCGCGCGACGCGGCTCGTCATCCGCAACGCAACCATCGCCGATGGGAACGGAACGCCGGCGTCGGGTCCCGCTGACGTCGTAGTAGAAGGCAACCGCATCACCGGTGTTGTATTCCTCGATCCGGTCGCCGTCAGAACCGGCGTTGCGAGGCGGCCCGCGGCTGGTGATGCCGAGATAGACGCAACGGGAAAGTTTTTGCTTCCCGGTCTCATCAACGCGCACGCGCATGTACAGGAGGAGCGCGGCGGAATTCCGCAGCCACTGCAGTACGAACTAAACCTGTGGCTCGCCTCGGGTATCACGACTGTTCGCGAAGTCGGCGCGGACAATACGCAGTCAATCATTGACCTCCGCGGACGCAGCGCGCGAGGTGAAGTAGCGAGCCCGAGGATTTTCGTCTACGGCCGCTTCGCCGCAGCGCCGGCGCCGAGGAGCGTGGACGATGCGAGGCAGCGTGTCCGTGATCTCAAAAAGATGGGTGTTGACGGCATCAAGCTCGTAGGCACCGATCGGGACATCATGACGGCGATGCAGGATGAGGCACGCAAGCTGGGGCTTCGCATCGCCCATCATGTCGGCGTCGAAGAGACCACCGCCTGGGACGACATCCGCCTCGGCACGACGAGCATCGAGCACTGGTACGGGATTCCCGATGCCGCAATCAAGGATCGCATTCAGAATTTTCCGTCGAGCTACAATTATCGGAACGAGGTCGACCGCTTTCGATATGCTGGCCGTCTCTGGCGTGAGGCCGATTCAGCGAAGCTGATGCAGGTTCTGGATTCGATGGTCGCGGCGCGCGTAGCCTGGGTTCCGACGCTCGACATCTATGAGGCCAGCCGTGATCTCCAGCGAGCGCGCACTCAGCCGTGGTTCGCCGACTATCTCCACCCGACGCTCGAGCAATTCTTCAAGCCTGACCTGGCTAGCCACGGATCCTATTTCATCGGGTGGACTTCAACCGATGAGACATTCTGGAAGGAGAACTACCGTATCTGGATGAACGCACTTCGCGAGTTCGAGCGGCGCGGAGGACTGATCGGCATCGGCGACGATGCGGGGTTTATTTATCAGCTTTACGGGTTTGGTCTGATTCGCGAGCTGGAGCTGCACCAGGAAGCCGGCTTCCACCCGATCAAGATCATCCAGCACGCAACGGGCAACAATGCAAGGATCCTCGGTGAAGAAAGCCGGCTCGGGCGGGTGAGAGTCGGCTATCTCGCCGATCTGATCGTCGTCAACGGCAACCCGCTGGAGAATCTCAAGGTGTTGTATGCTACCGGAGTCGAGGAGACGAGGGACGGGACAGCCGTGCATACCGGCGGCGTCGAATGGACGATAAAGGATGGGATCCCATATAATGGCCCGAGGCTGATGTCCGAGGTGAAGGAGATGGTGCGGCAGGCGCGAGCGGCGAAACGCTAGATCCGGTATGTGATGGCCGACTCTTTCGCTACGCTGCTTCTTGAAAACCTTCAGCCTCGGCCCGGCCGGGGCGGCTGGCACGGCGGGCCAACGCCCGTCGGATCTCTTCGCGGTGTGTCGGCCGAGCAAGCGGCCTGGATCCCTGCACCTGGTCGCAATAGCATATGGCAGCTCGCCCTTCACATCGCCTATTGGAACTACGCAGTCCGGCGCCGGCTCGAGGGTGGCAGCAGAGGACGGTTCGCGCGGTCACCGGCGAACTTCCCAGGAGTGCCCGAGCGGGCAGACGCTGAGGCGTGGCTCGCCGATGTAGCGCTCGTCAAAGCCGAACACGAACAGCTCGCAGGGACAATCGCGAGAATCCCGTCGAGTCGATACTCGACCGCACTCGCCGACGGAAAGCGGTGGACCATCGGTGAGCTGATAGTTGGCATTGCCCAGCACGATGCGTATCACACGGGTCAGATCCAGCTGATCAAGCGCTTGTGGCAGGCTGCGCAATCGACGCGTTAACCAATGCATATGGAATACTATGAAAGCATTCTATGGAGACGTCTGGACGTTCCCGGCCACGAGGTGGCGGAGCAGCGGCAGACTGTCCATGGCTGGCAGCTTCGCGGCGTTGCGGTGTTTGCGCATGAGGATCGACCATGCCGCGTGGAATACGACATCCGCTGTGACGAAAACTGGCAGACCGAGCTCGTCACGCTCAGCGGCAACGTGGGTGAAAGGACAATCGCGATGGAGCTCCTTCGGAATCCCGCTGGCGAGTGGTCAATGCACGGGAGCAAGGTGTGGGAGCTGACGGACTGCGACGACGTCGACCTCAACTTCAGCCCGAGCACTAACATGCTTCCCATCCGTCGCCTCGGACTTGCGGTGGGTAAAAACGCGGGCGTACGCGCGGCGTGGGTACGATTCCCTGAATTCACCCTCGAGGTTCTGGAGCAGACATACTCACGCATCGGGCCCACGAGCTACCGGTACGAGAGCGCGAACGGAAAATTCCGCCGCGATCTAACGATAGACGAAGCGGGCTTCGTTCTCGAGTATCCGGATTTCTGGCGGGCGGAAGCTAGATGGGGACTAGGGGGGCCTGAGGCGAAGCGATAGTCGGCTGTCTCACTGCCCTGTCGGGAACGTCTCGGGAACGTCACCGTCGAGCTTCGCGGGTATGTGCAGCGGATCAACCGCCCTCGACTCGTCCACGAAAAGGAATGCGTCGTACCGCTGCGGCAGTATCGTGGGCACGTAGTTCCCCCAGCTCTCGGTGCGGGGATCGTACACTACCCCGATAGCACGGTGCCCGCGCGGCTCGCGCAGGGCAACCATGGGTTCTTCCTGGGCCTCAAAAAGAAAAAGACCATTCCGGCCCAGGGACTGGTGCATCGCCGCCTCGCAGCTGCCGCCGCGTGCTTCAGGAACGTGCATCCGCTCCATCGGTGCGCCCCACTCGCGGCCGGCGATCACGCTGCCCTTGTAGGTGCCAAACCCCACGAGCACGACGCCCTCCTGCTCATGCTTCTGTCGCACGAGCTGGCCGACATTCACCATGCCCGCGCGCGCCATGTCGGTGAACCTCGCATCGCCGATGTGCGTGTTGTGCTCCCAGACGATCGCTTTCGCCTTCGGTCCGTGATGCTTCATCAGCCGATCTAGCGTGTCCGTCATGTGATGATCGCGGACGTTCCACGACGTCGGCCCGCCGCGTACCATCGTGCGATAGTAGAGCTCGGCGTTTTTCGCGATTAGCGCATTCTGCTCGGCGTCGAAGTAGTCGTCGGTGCCTGCGGCTTTCTCGCGGTAATCGTCCGCCCGCGAGCGCAGAGCGACGAGAGCCGCAACGGCCTCCGCCTGGCAGGAGATCGGGACTAAAGCCGTGGCGCGCGCATACTCCTGCGCATCCTCGTTGTACGGCTCGAAGCAGGAATAAGCGCGCCGGGCGTGGGCGACTGCCGCCGGATCTACGCGCTCGAGGTAGCGGATCACGGAATCCATTGACTCCCAGAGCGAGTAAACGTCGAGACCGTAGAACCCGACCTTGCGCTCATCGAGTGCGCGCTCATTGTGAGCGCGCAGCCAGCGGACGAGCTGAGCGACCTCCTGGTTCGCCCACATCCACGTTGGCCACCGCTCGAACGCGTGCAGCACGTCCTCGGCGGTCTCTCCCCCGTCTCCTTTGACGTACCGATTCACTTTGTAGCAGTCAGGCCAGTCGCCTTCCACGGCGATGAACGAGAACCGTTTTTCGGTGACGAGACGGCGTGTGATCTCCGTACGCCAGGTGTAAAACTCCGAAGTGCCGTGTGTTGCTTCCCCCAGCAACACGAACCTCGCATCCCCTATCATCTCGATGAGAGGGTCGACATGAACGGGCCCATCGAGCGGGAGCGCGATGTTCGCGATCTCTCCGATGAGAGCCTTGCCGGTCGATTGCGGACGTGCGTTTCGCGCGAAAGGGCTCATGGAGGAATCCGGAGAGACTCACCTCACCCATGCAAATTTCACGCGCCCGGGGCGGTCACCTGTTCCCACCGCCATTCAGGGCACAGTTCTTCCCTTTGCGAGGGCCGACTCTTTCTGAGAAAGATTTTCCGACACGCGACACGGTCATGGGAGCTCGAGGCAGTTCGCGGGCGCCGGGAACTCGACGTTTTCTGGACGAAACTCGACGCGGACACAACACCTTCCGAACAGCTCGATCTCGAATCGCTGAAAGCAGGCCGTATAGTTTGAGGCTACCCCGCCACCCGCTTTGAGCCGCGATTTACGGCCTACGTAATCCCAGACCGCCGTCTACGTAGCATGGCGGATATGTCGCCATCGTCCGGAGAGCGATCCTTAGCGCGTCCCTTCATGGATCAACGGAAATGGCGAGCAGCACCACGAACGGCACCCCCCCAAACCTCCCGGCGATAGCGGGCATCAGGTACATCTTTCCCGAGGGCTCCCGTACCGTGCGTCAGATGGCCGACGACGGACTTCTGGAGAGCTCTGCGGAGACGATGGAGTCGTTCGGCTTCGCGCGGGTGCATGTCGCGGTGGCCGAGAGCCCTTATGATCTCGCTCTGTCGGCCGCGCGCCAGCTGCTGACCGAGCAGGACATCGATCCGGCAAGCATTGGTCTGGTCATTTACGGTGGGACGCCGGGGTCCATGGCCTTCTCGCCGGCTTCGGATTCCGCTGCGGGAGCAGCCGGACTCTGCACGACTCGCCGGTTCATGTACCCTGGCGCTCGCCTGCAGTACGACCTCGGGCTGTCGAACGCGTGGATGTTCGCGGTGGATCAGCTCGCGTGCACGACGCTTCTGGCTGCTGCGCGCATCGCGCGCTCGCTGTGCCTGACCGAAGGAATCGAACGGGCCCTGTGCGTCTCGTCGGAATTTTTCCCGGCGAAAGCAGGGCGTGAGGCGATTTTCAACTGCACGTCGGACGCTGCCTGCGCCGTTCTGATCGAGAAGAGCGGTGCCCGCAATCAGCTTCGTTCGGCGACGACGGTCACGAAGGGCTACTACTGGGACGTCGACGGCCTCCGCGACGAGATCGTTGCATCGTACTTCCCGACGGCGCGGCATGTTCTGCATCAGACGATCGCCGACGCCGGTTGGTCGCCGGATGACGTCGACTGGATCATCCCGCACAACGTCAGCATGCGGAGCTGGGAGATTCTTTCCGGCCTCGCTCAGCTTCCGCGCGCGCGCTTGTGGACCGACAACATAGCCCGCCACGGGCATACGCTCGCCGGCGACAACTTCATCAACTACAGGGACGCGCTCGAGTCGGGTGAGATTGAGCCCGGCCACCGCGTGTTGCTCTTCTCCTACGGTTTCGGCGCGCACTGGACCGGCGTCGCGGTGGAGGCCTGAGCGATGAGAGAGACAATTCTCGTTACGGGAGCCACAGGCCTGATCGGCGCCGGCGTCCTCCAGCGAATGCTCCAGGCAGACGCAAACCTCACAGCGTACGTGCTTGTCAGAGACGAGCTGCGATGGAAGCGGGATCTGCCCGCCTGGGCAGCGCTCGTGTCCCGGATCACCGCCGTGAGCGGCGACGTTCGATCGCCTGGTCTCGGCATGGATCCGGGCGTCCGTTCGCACATCGCCGGTGAAATTAGCGCAATCGTCCACGCCGCCGCGAACACGAGGTTCTCGCAGCCGCTGGAAGAAGCACGACTGTCAAACACGGTCGGTACCGCCAACATGCTCGAGCTTGCCTCGGAGTGCCGGAAGCTGAAGCGGTTTGCGTTCGTAAGCACCGCGTTCGTCGCCGGGCGTGCCACCGGAACCATCCTGGAGCGCGACAACGGCACGGAAGCCGGATGGGTGAACGCCTACGAGCAGTCGAAGTACGAGGCAGAGACTCTCGTGCGCTCTAGCGCGTCGAGCTGGGTGATTTTCCGTCCTACCACGGTAGTTTGCCGTGGCGCCGACGGCATGGTCACGCAAGTCAACGGCGTTCACCGAGCGCTCAGGATCTACCACCGCGGCCTCGCCGCGATGATGCCCGGCGCGCCGGACAACATGTTCGACGTGATCACCGGCGATTACGTGAACGACGCGATCGCGCAGCTGGCGCTCGATGACAGCGCAGACGGACGCACCGTGCACCTGTGCTCGGGCAAGCGAGCGCTGACGGTTGGTGAGCTGCTCGATGTCGCGTACGACGTGTGGGAGCAGGATGCCGAATGGAAGAGGCGGGGGCTCTCGCGCGCGATTCTGACAGATCTCGCGACCTACGCGATGTTCGAGCGCGCGGTGCTGGACACCGGCGACGCACGGCTGCGCGGGCTCATTTCGTCACTGTCGCATTTCGTTCCACAGCTCGCTCTGCCGAAGCAGTTCGACACGAACGCTGCAGACGAGCTGCTGACATTCACGCCCCCGTCTGCCTCCAAGTACTGGGGGCGCATGCTGAAGAACCTGATCGCCACTGGCTGGGGCGTGACGGAGGAGGCGGCAGCGTGATGACGCGCGAGACATTCACCGCCGAGATGGTGAGCTGGCTCAACGCTCACGTGGCGCCTCCGGGAATCACGATCCACGCGAATACTCCGCTGTTCGTGCGCGGACTGATGGATTCGATCAGAGTCCTCGAGCTCATCGCCTACACGGAGCGGGCGATCGAATCAGCGATTCCCGATTCGCAGATGCGGATGGACAACTTCCAGACCGTTTCCCGGATTGCGGACGTCTTTCTCACGGAGCCGAGCAATGCTGCTGCCTGAACACGTGATCATGTCTCTGCGCGAGCGGGGTGAGATCTGGGAGACTGCACCCGGCCTCGTCGGGCTACGCGGACGTGCGCGAGAGCTGATGGAGCGCATCGCGTTTTCTCTCGCGGAGCTGGCAAACGAAGAGACAGGTGACGAATGGAGCGTTCCCTCGGGCATCTCTTTCTCGACGCTGGAGCGCGCTCAGTATTTCGCGTCGTTCCCGCAATGGCTGACAGCGGCGTCACACCTGAGTGACGACTCGTCGCTGCTCGAAGAGATCGCCATGAGTAAGTCGCCAGGCTGCACAGCACGCAAGGCGATGCAGGAGCCGGACGCCGCGCTCTCGCCGGCGGTCTGCTATCACACTTACGAGAGACTGGCCGGCCAGCGCGTTCCATCCCCGACGCTGATGACCGCTGAGGGCGTTTGCTGGAGATACGAGGGCGATCGGCTCGCCCCGCTCGAGCGTGGCTGGGCTTTTCGCATGCGCGAGATCGTGTGCCTCGGCACGCCAGCCGAAGTCGAGGACTTTCGACAGCGGTGGATGCTGCGCGCCGTGGCATTCGCTGAATCTCTCGGACTCACTGTGGAAACGGTGCAGGCGACCGATCCCTTCTTCGCGCCAACGGCGCGTGGAAAGGCCGCGCTGCAGCGCATCAAGGCGTTGAAGCACGAGCTGATCGTCCGCTTCCCGAATGGCAGGTCCCTGGCAATCGCCTCGTTCAACAACCACGAGCGTTTTTTCGGTGAATCGTTCGCAATCTCGCTCGACAACGGGGACGCAGCGGCATCTGCGTGCGTCGCGTTCGGAATCGAGCGTTGGCTGCTCGCGGTGCTTGCGACTAACGGCGTCGCCACGGGCGATTACGAAACGGAGTTCGGGTGGTCGCCCAGTACACCCGGCACAATTGGAGCAGGACTGAGATGATTGATCTTCTTTCGCGTCCCTCGCGACGCGTCTACGAGCGCACCGCCACCGCCGCGGATCGTGGCGGCTGGTCAGTGGAGCGCGACATCAGATGGACGGCGATCGATCGCATCCGCGCCTACGCGCGCCCTGAGCTCCTCGCTGCCCTTCGCGATGCGGCGCTGATCGAGTCGTTCCATCCCGTGAATCTTGCGCGGCTGCTTCGCGCAACATGGGAGGACGTCGATGCGGGAGTCGTGTTCTCGCTCGAGCTCTACGAGGGGTTCAAGCACTTCCACTCTCTGCGCCGCTACCTCGAATGCATTGGCTACGAGCCTGCAATTACTGACGATGAGCTTGTAGAAATCCGTCGGGCACAGGCGGGAACGGAGGTCGATGAAGACAGTCTGATCGACCACCTGGTGGAGTTCATGCTCTCCGAGCATCTCGCCCATTACTTCTTCCGCCGCCTCGGCGAGCAGAGCGAAGAGCCGGTGCTGGCCGATCTGCTCGGCCGCATTGCCGCGGACGAGGTGCGACATGCACAGAGCGCGTCGGATCTCATCGCCAAGCGGATAGCGGCGGACCCAGACCTCATACCGCGCGTTCTCGACGCCGCCGCAAACTTTCATCACTTCGGCGAGCAGGCAATCGGTACGGTTCCAGTCGCTCAGGCGGGCGACCCGATCGCAATCCAGACATTCGCTCGTCGTATCGAGCGACTCTGCGGTACGCGCCTGGTGGATCACATCAAGAAACGGCTCTGAGAAGAACGGATAAACGAATCAAAGGGATCAAACGGATCAAACGGATCAAACGGATCAAACGGATTAAGCCTTCGGAGGTCATATGACAGTCAACAATTCGGAAATCGCACTTCTCAACTTCTATCGCGCGTCGGAGCTGCACGGCGGGCTCATACTCGGGCAGATGGTCCGGCGTACTCGCGATCCAGGCCTCATCCTGAGCCTCACGCGCCACAGCGCCGAGGAAGTGATGCACGCGCAACTGTGGACGGAGGCGATAATCGCCGTCGGCGGCAGGCCTGCGCCTGTGCGCGACACGTACCAGACCCGGTACGCCGAGGCCGTGGGAACGCCGCTCACGCTACTCGAGGTCCTGGCGCTGACGCAGATATTCGAGCGCCGGGTGTACCGCCACTTCACGCTGCATCTCCGCGTGCCGGGCGTGCATCCCGTCATCGCTCAGACTCTCCAGCGAATGCTCGAGGAAGAGCGCGGCCACCTCTCCTGGGTGAAGCATTGGCTCGACGAGCAGGCGAAGGACCGCGGCCAGGAAGTGCGCGACGTGATGCGCCGTTATGCACTTGCGGACCGGCAGATCTACGACACGCTGTCGAGTGAATTCGGATTGAGGTGGGCAGCGTGACCGCCATCCCGATGCCGCACCGCGCGCCGCTCGACGAGAAGCAGCGACGACGAAGGACCGCAATTGGCAAAGATCGGCAAACGCGACCGTATCGCGTGCGAAGGGACATTCGATTGCCTTCGGCATCGGCCGGCAGGTTGTTCTTCGCACAGGTTCGGGAGGATCCGCTTCTCGAGATCGAGGCACTCGCACCGGCTGCGGACAGCACGATCGTCGTCGTCAGCTCCGGCGGCTGTACGGCCTTGTCGCTCGTGGCATGCGGCGCCGGGAGGGTTGTTTCAGTCGATTCCAACGCGACGCAAAACCACTTGGTCGAGCTCAAGGCGCAGGCGGTCCGCCTGCTCGAGCCGGGCGCGTTGCTCGGCTTTCTCGGCGCGACTTCAGCGCCCCGGGCGTGGCGAATCGCCGACTACGGCGCGCTCCGTCCTTCATTGAGCCTTGATGCCCGGAAATACTGGGACTTCCGTGGGAGAGTCATCGGAAAGGGGCTGCTCAACAGCGGCGTCAGCGAAGCCTTCATCCGCGTGGTCGTACACGCGCTGCGAATGCTCGTCCACCCCGCCTCGCGAATCGACCGCCTGTTGTCGTGCGATACGCTCGCCGAGCAGCGTGCGCTCTACGAGAGCGAGTGGAACACTCGACGGTGGAATATGCTTTTCAAGGTTCTCCTCAGCCGTCGCGTGTTCAACCGGACCTACGACCCCGCTTTCTTCCAGAACGTCGAGAACGGGGATTTCGCCACACATTTTCGCCGATTGATGGAGCACGCGCTTTGCGAGATTCCAGTTGCGTCGAACTACTTCCTGCATCACATGCTGCGGGGCACCTACCGGACAGCCATCGTCGGCGGTGTACCTCCGTACCTCGACCGGGCGGCGCACGCGGCAACTCGCGAGCGATTGGATAATCTCGAGCTCGTCGATGGCGGTTACGCGGAGTATCTCGCCACGTGCGACGACGACTCCGTGGACGCGTTTGCGCTCTCCAACATCTGCGAATGGCTCGACGACGAGCAGATCCATCATCTCTTTTCGCAGATCGTTCGTGTGGCCAGGCCGAACGCCCGCCTCTGCTTCCGGAATTTCGTGGGGCACACCGAGGTGCCTCGAGGATTTCGCTCGACGATCCGCGAGGATGTAGACGCCGGGCGCGCGGCGATCAAGCGCGACCGGAGCTGCCTGCAGGCTCGATTCGTAACCTGTCGCGTGCAGAAATAGATGTCCGCAACCTTGCTGCGGTCGGTGCATGTGCCTGCGTCCGCGAGCACGAGGGACCGGGCTCCTTTCACGGTGCGCGATGCAAAGCCTTCGGACAATGTGGGGCTGGTCGCACTCGCACAGGCGTGCTCGATGTCGGGCGATATCGAGCTGCGCATGGACCGCGCTCCGGATTTCTTCGCACTCAATCGTCTCGAGGGTGCGAGCTGGCGATTGGCAGTTGCCGAGCGCGAGGGAGGGGTCGTCGGGTGCATCTGCTTCAGCGAGCGCGAGTGCTATCTGGACGGCAGAGTACAGCGCACCGCCTACATCGGGGATCTCAAGGTCCATCCGGATCACCGCGACTCCGTCATCGCCGACGCATTGTCACGCTCCGCTGCGGAGTGCATGGGGCACCTGCCGGAGAACACGCCGGTGCTGATCACCGTCCTCGCGGGAAACGCGGCAATGGAGAGGCGGCTCGCTGGTCCACGGGGCCTTGCGCGCTTCTCGCACGTCGGGACGATTCGGACTCACTCCCTGAGCATACTATGGAAGCGGCGCAATCCTGTGCGTTGGGCGGCTGTCTCGCCTGCCACCTGGAGCGATGTGGAAGAGATGGCCGCGTTGTGGCGCGAGGTAGCGAGTCAACGTCAGCTCGCTCCTGCACACGACGCTGATTCGCTCGCGCGGTGGGTGCGCGAAGCGCCGGGACTCGACATTCGCGATTTCCGCCTGGCGCGAGCACGCGACGGAAAACTCCTTGGATTCCTCGGTTTGTGGGACCAGCGCCAGTTCAAGCAGCTGACTGTAGTCAGCTACTCGTCGCGGATGGCACTGGCGCGGCGAGTGTTCAACTTTCTCGCACCGCTCACCTCATCGGAACCACTCCCGCGGGCCGGCGCACCACTCAACGCGGTAACGGCCACGCACGTGTGCGTCCAACACGATCGCGCTGACGTGCTGCGGGCGCTGCTCGTTTCCGCGCACAATGAGCTCCGCGGATCGGGATGCTCACTTCTGAACATCGGCCTCGACATCAGCGACCCGCTCGGCGTTGCTCTGAAAGGACTCCTCGCTCAGCCAACGTACATCCACGCCTACGTCACGAATGCACGCGGCAAAGCATGGCATGCGGAGCTCGGCGGGACACTCCATTACGAGATCGCCCTCGTATGACTATTCCCGGCAGGCGCGCGGCTGAAGTCATTGTCAGACGACGATGGTGGATCGTCGCAGCCTGGATCGCCATCGCTCTCGTGCTCGTGCCGCAGGCGGCGCAGGTCGAGGATCGGCTCGACGTTTCCGCAAGAGTCGAAGGCAGTGAGTCCGCGCGCGCGGCTACAACGCTCTCCACTCGCTTTCCCTCGGCATTCGGAGATTACGCCGTACTCGTCGTCGCCGGTGCTCCGACACCGAGTAGTGCAGCGGGGCGAGCGACACTCGAGCGCATACGGAACGCGGTAGAGTCGCTGCCTATCGTAACGCGCTCATTTTCGTGGCTCGACGCACCGGACACTCTCTTCATCGGTTCCAACGGCGGCACGTTCATGATGGTGGGTCTTACGTCCGCCGGCCGCCGGCCTGACGATTTGATTCCGATCCTTCGAAGGACGACCAGCGAGCTGACTGCTGATCTCAAATCCGCGCATCCGGGACTCCAGCTCACCTGGACCGGCGAGTCAGCTCTCAACTATGACCTCCGCAATGCAAGCGCCGCCGACGCGGAGGGGGCCGAGCGCCGCGTTCTCCCTCTGACGCTAGTGCTCCTCGTCCTCGCGTTTGGAGCGGTTGCAGCCGCGCTTGTTCCTCTGCTCGCGGGAGGCCTGTCGATAGCGTTCGCGCTCGGCGCAGCGGTAACTCTCACGCAATTCTGGCCGCTTTCGATACTCCTTCAGAACGTCGTGACGATGCTGGGGCTCGGACTTGGAATCGATTACGCGTTGCTCGTGGTCGGGCGGTTTCGCGAAGGGCTCGCGCGGGGGCTGGACGCTCACGAATCAGCGTGCGACACAGTCGAGAATGCGGGTCACACGATAATTCTTTCCGGAGCGAGCGTTGCAATCGGCTTCGCCGCTCTGCTGTTCGTTCCGGTAAACGAGATCAGATCGCTTGCCGTAGGTGGACTACTCGTGATCGTGATCTCGGTGCTCCTGGCGGTGACACTCGTACCGGCGTTGCTCGCGTCACTCGGGTCGCGCATCAACGTCGGCACGATCCGCCGCCGCGTCAGCTCGGGCGCCGGTTCGAAGAGGTGGCGGAGATGGGGGCAATTCATCTGCGCCAGGCCGCTGCTGGTTCTGCTTGTGGGCGGACTGCCGCTCGTGGCGATCGGCTCGCAGGCGTTTCGCCTCAGCACCGATCTGCCGCGGGGGGACTGGCTGCCGCCTGCGATGGAATCGTCGCGTGCCCTGCATCGACTGGAAAGCATGAAGCGCAGCGGAGTAGTGCAATCGATTCGCATCGTCGTCGGCTTACCGAGAGGCGGAACGTGGGACTCACCTGCGGGCTGGGCAGCAATCAAGCGGGCGAGTGACACACTGGCCGCCGATCCACGCGTCGCGCGGGTCAGGTCGCTTCCGGTAGTGACCGGCCTGATCACGCCGAATCTCACGTTACTCGCTACAGTGCCTGCGGAAGTTCGAGGATCCCTGGGCAGCTCCGACGGACGCCTCGCACTGATCGACGTGATGCCGGCCGAGAGTGCCACACCGCGTGACGCGATGAACCTGGTGCGCGAAGTCCGCGCCGCGGGAGGCGCCACGCTCACGGGCCTACCGCAGGCGACGATGGACGTCGGTGGACTGCCAGCTCTCAACGTTGATTACGACAGCTCGATAAGCGGGCGGTTCCTGGGAATCGTCGCACTCGTGGTGGGACTCACGACCCTGGCGTTGCTCATCGGCTTTCGCTCGGTCCTCATCGCAGCGAAGGCAGTCGCGCTGAATCTTGTCTCGGTGGCGACTGCGTTCGGCGCAGTCGTGCTCGTGTTTCAGGACGGATTCGGCGTAACGCTGCTCGGTCTCGCCGAGCCACTGGGCGGAAACTTTCCTGCGATACCGGTGATTGTTTTCGCCGTAGTTTTCGGGCTCAGCATGGACTACGAGGTCTTCCTCGTGTCCCGCGTCGCTGAAGCGAGGCGCGCGGGAATGTCCGACCGGGAGGCGATTGCAGAGGGACTCGCGCGAACGGGCGGCCTCATCACCAGCGCAGCTGCGATCATGATCGTCGTATTCGCCGCATTCACGCTTGGCGACTTCGTGCTCATGAAGATCCTCGGTTTCGCACTGAGCGTGGCCGTTCTTGTGGATGCGACCGTGGTGCGAATGGCAATCGGGCCGGCATTGCTCATGTTGGCCGGCAAATGGAACTGGTGGCCCGGGGAAAAGCCGTTCTTCGTCCTTCGTGGTCGCTTCCGTATAGCTGAAGAGGCAGGTTCGACCGCTTCCCCGTAAATTGCCCCGACATGATCATTTTCGCGGCAATCGTGGCGCTCACGATCGGTCCGGATTCCTCGCTCCTCAAGTCGCCGGAGTCGGTGCGAATCGCGATTCCGAAGGTCTCGCAGCGGCCGGTTCTCGACGGTAAGCTGGACGACGCGACGTGGACTCAGGCCGCGAAGCTCACCGACTTCGTCGAGTACGAGCCGAACGACCTCGTCCGCGGCCGGGAGAAAAGCATCGCCTACGTCGCGTATGATGCGCAGTACCTTTTCCTCGGATTCCGCGCGTTCGAGTCTCGGCCCGGCCAGGTGCGCGCGACGGTGTTTCCGCGCGAGCGGGGCGGGGAGGGCGACGATCGCGTGACGTTCCTCCTCGATACCTTCCTCGACAAGAGACGAGCGGTCGAGTTCAAGGCGAATCCGTTCGGCATCCAAACCGACGGCATCAAAGTCGAAGGGCTGGAGGGCGATCCGGCGCCCGACTTTGTGTGGTACTCTGCCGGCCGCACGGACGATCAGGGCTGGTCCGTGGAAATGATGATTCCCTGGGCGTCGCTCAGATTTCCCCACGCTGATCCGCTCTCGATCGGCTTCAATGTGGTACGGGTCTACGGACGCGCCGGCGCGAAGGATTCATGGGTTGCCCGTCGCCATGGGAATCCATGCGAGATCTGCCAGGAAGGTGTCCTCGTCGGAATCACGGGGATAGACAAGCACAAGACGATCGACGTGCTCCCCTACGTTTCGGGCTCGCGACTTGGCACGAGACGTTTTGCGACCGACTCGGCACTCTCCGGAGGGCAGTTCTTCGCGACGCGCCCTCCACTTGGCTTCCACAACGAAGGTCCGAGCGGCGCGGTGGGAGGCGACGTGAAGTTCACACTCATGTCATCGACGATTCTCAACGCGACGCTGAACCCCGATTTCTCACAGGTGGAATCGGACGACGATCAGGTGCGCGTGAACCAGCGTTTCACGCTGTTCCAGTCGGAGCGGCGAACGTTCTTTCTCGAGAGCCGCGACGCATTCGAGATTCCGCGATCCCTCGATGAGGCGCGTAGCAATATCGGCGACCTGTTCTATTCCCGGGCGATCGTCGACCCCGCGGCCGGCGTGCGCCTCACCGGCAAGCAGGGACGAGTCACGTTCGGCTCGCTTTACGTCCGCGACGATCAGCCGGGATACTTCAGCTATTCCGGCTTCGAGTCAAGCGGGTATCGTCCGCTGCTTTCCACGACGGCCGACATTCTCGTCGGACGAGCACGGGCGGACATTCTAGCGGACTCCTACGTCGGCGTCACCACGTTGGGCCGTCGCACTGGTGACTCCAACAATGGCGTTGGAGCGATCGACGTCTCCCTGAGACGGGGCAGCATAACGCTCAAGGCGGAGGCCGGAGGAAGCTCCGACAAAGCTCCGTTCGATCCAGGTGCTGCCTCGGTGCTCGACGGCAGGACGCGAAAGGGAGTGTACTACCGCGCGCTCCTGGCACAATCGGGAAAATATTTGTCCGCTGCACTGCTGGCGTCTGGCGCTGACTCCGGATTTCGTGATCAGGTCGGACGGTTCTCCCGCGTCGGAATCGAGCAGCTGGGCGGACGCGTCACGGCAACTCAGTATCCGACGTCGAGGGTTTTCCAGTGGCTCTCACAGGGTATAAACGTCACCACCGCCAGAGCCTATGGCGGCAAGCTTCTCGACTATACGGTCACTCTGCCGTTCCAATTCCAGCTTCAGAAGGCAACGTCATTCGCCGTCACGCCTCTGCGCCAGCATCTGACACTCTTCGAGAAAAGACTCTACATGACCGGGCTGGTGCTCGATGCAGCGTCGAACGCGTCACAGGTGATTGCCGTTTCCGGGTTTATCTATTTCGGTGACCGCGAGATCATCGATCAGTCGCTGTCGCGAGTAGGCAAGGGATACAGCGCAAATGTCCAGCTCGTCCTGCGGCCGACCTCACAGGTCAGTGTCGACATCAAGGGGCAACGCACGTGGCACGCAGACAAATGGGGAAGTCCACTCGTGGACGACGCGCGCATTCTGCGGGTGAAAGGCTCCTACCAGTTCAGCCGCCCGCTCGGACTGAGACTCATCGAGCAGTACTCGAATCAGTACGATGCGCGCGTCGCGAATCCGTTCAACCGGCGCGGAGTCGTTCGCGCACGCAGCGCTCTGGTGAGCTACGAGCTCGGCCCGGCGTCTTTCTTCTACGTCGGATACAATGAGGGAAGCCAGGACTTCGACGAGCCAATCGTCGAAAATGGCGGGAGGCTGCGAACCGAGAGCAATCTCTTCATGAAGCTGTCGTATCTCGTGAGGCTCTGAGATACAGGCAGCTCGCTCGTCGCACCGACCGCGACCTAGCCAGAGCGCGTTGCCGCGCAGTCACTCGAGAATCCCGTTCGACCGGACGAAATCGGCCAGCTCGCCGCGCGAGCCAACGCCCAGCTTGAGGAAGATGTTCGACAGGTGCGTGCTCACGGTACGAGCGGAAATGTCGAGCGCAGCGCCGATCTCCTTGTTTGACTTTCTTTGTGAGACCATTCGCGCAATCTCGGTTTCGCGACCGGTGAGACCAGCCGCCCCGGACGTGACAGACCGCGCGGGAGGCCGGATACCAATGACTCTCAGCTCGTCACGGACCTTCGAGAGCTCTCCCGCCGCACCGAGTCGCGCAAACACGTCATGCGCCTTCTTCAGCTCCTTCGTCGCCGCCTCGCGATTGCCCGTGTCGCGATAGGTGAGCGCAAGCACGCGCCGTACCCGAGCGGCCGTGTCAGGGAACGGAATAGATTCGAGAGATTCTATCGCCGCACGCAGCAACGGCTGAGCTCCCACCGGATCCTTGTCACGGAACAGGCGCAGCATCCCGTCGCATGCATCGGCCATTGCGAGACCGAGCCGGTTGCTCAGACGCGTTGCATCGCGTCGCATCCGCTGCGAGTGTCTTTCCGCTCTTCCGAAATCCGCAATCCACAGCGCGGCCTCGCCGACAACCGGAAGCAGCCACTGAAGCGACCACGATACGTAGCCGGCGCGATCCGCGATCTCCAGGCCCGCTTCTCCGATTCGTATTGCTTCAGCCAGATCGTCAGTCTCCAGGTGATAGGCAGCGAGGCCCATATGTGCCGGCACCACCGTCGGAACATCGGCGTAGCCGATTTCTCCCTTTGCCGCGCCTGACAAATCCCACGCACGATCGAAATAGCTCTTGGCCTTGGGCAGATCGCTTCGCCAGAGGTAGATCAGACCGGTCCACACGAGGAGACGGGGCAGAAGAATCTTCTGACCCAACGCATGTGCGAGAGCGATCGTGCGCTCGCCGGTCGCGATTCCCGCGTCCCAGTCCCCGACGCCGGAGGCGTATTGAATCGAAAGCTCCGCGGTCCAGAGCGGCAGCAACGGAGACTTGAGCTGTTCCTCCAGCTTCTCGCATTCGGCGATGTGAGCTGCTACCGCCGGCGCATCACTCGTCAAGCCGGCGAGGAGACCCATTCCCCAGTGGGCAGTCCATGCCAGCATCCTGTCGCTCGAGCTTTCGGCGAGAGCCAGAGCTCTCTCGCCGTGCTCGCGGGCAACATTGGCCGGGCCGGTCCACGCGTACAGAAGAAGGAGCGCACGATGGGCGCGAGCCAGAAGCGTCGGATCCCCAGTCTGCTCAGCCGCGACGAGCGCGCCTTCGACTTCGGCTTTCGCGGCCTCGAGCCTGCCGAGGTCCTGGAGACAGATTCCTTTTGCCAGGTGGAGCCGAACGACAACAGTGTTATCCGTTGACCCCTGCGCAGCGCGCAAACCTTCCGCGTAATGCTCGAGCGCGTCCTCGTAGCGTCCGCTCCAGTAGCAGGCGAGACCCATGCGGTGCTCGATTGCGGCGAGCGCTGAATTGTCGCCATCCTCGACTGCTGCATCTCTTGCGAGGGTCCAGAGCTGCAATGCTCCGTCGTAATCGCCGAGCCGCTGCCGCGCTCGTGCGAGATTCCGGATGATTTCGTCTCTCTCCGGCACATCGTCGCCGCCCGCCTCGATCTGCTCCAGCGCGCTGGAGAGGTGACTAGCAGCTTCCCGATTGGCGTAGGTGACGAGCGCGGCACGGCCCGCCTCGTTCAGATAACGCACCGCCTTCGGGGCGAACGTGTGCGCCCGCGAGAAATGGAGCGCGAGCTCACCTGCATACTCCGTTGCGCGGGCACCGTAAAAAAGCTCGAGCGCCTCGCCAACAGTGGCGTGCAGCAGCCGCGCGCGCGCACCTCCCAGCGCGTTGTAGGTAACCTGCTGAAGAATCGGATGAGTGAAATCGTACCTCGCGCCGCCTGCACTGTCCCGCTCCTCCAGAATCCGCTGTGCCGCAAGCTCGTCGAGTGCCGTCGCAAGCTGATCCTCGCCCAGCGACGAGACGGCGTGCAGCCTGTCGAACGTCACGCTCCTGCCGATCACCGCGGCGAGATTGGCTATTTCGCGTGCCTCGCCGGATAGCCTCTCGAGTCGACCCGCAACCGCGTCGCGGATAGTGGCCGGCATCTTAAGAGATTCAACCTCCCAGCCAGTCCATCGCCCATCGGTGGATTCCAGCGCCCCCGCTTCGATGAGCGACTTGAGCGTCTCCTCGACAAAGAATGGATTTCCCCTGGTCCATCCATAGAGGAGCGCTGTGAATGGGCGAATCGACGCGGAGTCAACCCCGAAGACGAGCTCGAGCATTTCTGCAACTTCCGCCTGAGACAGCGGGTCGAGACGGCACTTCGTGGCGGCTCCGAGACGGACAAGGGATTGCTCCGTCGTGCGGAGGACTGAATTGGTATCGCCCTCGGTGTCGTTGTAGGTCGCTATCAGCGCTATCCGTTGTCCGGTAATCTGGCGAGCGACAAAATGGAACAGCTCGAGTGACGACGCATCTGCCCATTGCAGATTCTCTAGAATCAGGCAGAGCGGCTGCTTTGCCGCGTATCGTCCGAGGAACTGGCTGAAGTTCCAGAGAATGCGGGCTTTGAGATCCGAGGGATCGATCCCCGCCGCAGCAGACTCACGATTGCCCGTCGTCGCGAGAGCCGGGAAGAGGTACGCCAGCTCGGACGCGCTCCCTCGTGTGAGAACGGCGAGCGTGGATGGTTCCATCTTCTTCAGCGAAGGGAGAAGGGCATCGGAGAAAAGGGCGTAGGGGATGCCCGTCTCCACAGCGTACGCGCGGCCGAGGACCACATTCCACCCCTCCTGTTCCGCCCACTCGGCGGCGGCGGCCGCCACCCGTGTCTTGCCGATTCCCCCTTCACCGGCGAGGAATACCGTGCGTCCCGACCCTTCCTCTGCTTCGCGGAGCGCTGAAGTGAGGAGTGCAAGCTCGGTTTCCCTTCCTATCAATGGCAGCCGGTTCAGGGCTTTGTCGCGGGCGGTCGATGGTTGCATGGAGATAACGTAGGCTCCGGATGGAGGCTCGGCAAAATGACAGGCCACCACTGGACAGGGCCGGAGCGGTCGCCTCCACGCCTGGCGTCGACATGCTGTATCCCGGCGTTCTCTACCTCGAGGGCAGGAGCACCTCCGGAACGCCACCCGCGCGCTCCAGCTCGCGCGGAACAACGGGGCGAACCTCGCGGTGGCCGGCGACTACTTTCAGTCGCACGACACGCTTTTCTTCAGCGCGAGTATCATCGATGTCGCAACCGGGCGCGTACTTCGAGTGCTCGAGCCGGTTCCAGCGAATCCGGCGCACCCGTTGGCAACCCGGCCTAGCGCAGAGTCCAAACGCTAGGCTTGCCGCCCAGCTTGCCTACAATCCTGGCCGGCTGATATGCAGTGGCGTTGCTGATGTCCCGCACTTCGCCATTGCCGGTGCGACTAAGCTTCGTCCATGTCGCTGCACCGGCAGCGAGGAACCACACTGCCATCCCATTGTCGCGCGCGACTACATCACCCGAATTATTGATGCCGAAGCTGAACCCTGTAGGCCACGTGGGACCCGACCTGCTGATGGCGGTTCTGGTACCATCAGTGAGGTATACGGTTGGTACCCACTCGGGGCCGACATTCCCAACCATGTAGCCCGATTCATTGATTGAAGTGGCACTGCCGTTGACGGCGCCCAGTGGGAGGGTCGGCTCTCCCCATGGCCCGGTGGGCGTTTGAGGCACCCATGCGGCGGGCGTGTCCTGTCCCATCAAAGCTGTTCCTACGATGATGCCGGAATTGTTGATGTTCTTGGCCGTTGGGTAGCCACATAGAGGCCAGGCACCCCACGACGTTGGGACAAGCGTCCGCGGCAACACCTGCGGTGGATTCCAACCGCTCCCACTCCGCGTCCACACGACGCCCTGCTGACCTTCAGGAGTAGCGAGCACTCCGACGATTGTGCCCGCGTCGTTAATGCCTCGGGCGCAACCGGGCCCGAGATCTGTCGTACTTCCGTCAGGCAGCCATACCATTGCCCGACCATTCGAAAAGCCGACGATGATACTGGATCCATTTACATCTGCGGCGAAGGCATCCTTGCTCGAGGCACTGGCGAGCTTCGTAATTACCCACTTACCGCCCACGAAGTTCCATCGAACCGGGTAGCTGGTACCATTGCGATCGGCTGACCGATCAGTTGCAGCGCCGACAATGACCCCCTGGTCGTTCACGGCATAGGCATCACCGCTCGTCCCGCCAACAGTGGGCAGCGTCGACTGCTCAATTATCACTTCGAAGGTCTCGGTTCCGATTCCCGGCTTGCCGCTGGAGGTGGTGACGATGACGTCATACAGGGTGACTTCAGCGTCAGCTGCGATGGTAATGTTCGCGACGAGCTCGCCGGAGTTAACGAACCGCGTCGAATTCGTGATGACTTTCGGAGAAGGCACTCCGTCGATCGCCCACTCGGCCTTAGATCCCTGATCGAATCCTGAGCCGAGGACTCGCACGTCGAGCGTGACGTCGCGCACACTGCTGCTGGGGCTGGTCGATTTCACCGTCGGGCCTGTTGTGCTGCCGCCCCCCGAAGGCCTAGCCGCGCGCAGTTGCGGGTCGAATGTCTCAGTTGGGCCGGGCTCGACGCAGGCGGAGATCAAGGCCAGTGTCGCGAATCCGGCAATACGTTTCGTGACACTGCGACGAAGGAGTGCCATGGTCGAGCCCGGAACGGGTTTGTGTTGTGCGCGCAACCTATCTTACAGATTGAACGGAATCCAGCGGCGATTTTCCAACCGGATCTGTTCTCCGCTGCCCGTGACCTGGTAAGGAGCCCAATAATACGGCGCCCGGAACCGGGCGCTAGTTCTCATTTCCCGCTGCGCCTGAGCCAAGGCCTCCGGTGGCGCCCGATCCTTCAGATGCCTGTAAAACCGCGTCGCAAACGCGGCCGCCCCCTCATCATCGATCCGCCAGAGCGTCGCGACTACCGACTTCGCACCCGAGAAGAGAAACGCCTGCCCGAGCGTCGCGTAATCCTCACCACGTGAGAAATTAGTGGACCACGCCGCACCAACTCCGGTTTCGCAGCCCGAAAGGAAAACAAGGGAACTGCCGACACTGAGGTCGAGCACTTCGCGAAGCTCTAGCCTGCCGTCGTTAGGCGGAGGCGAATGCGGTACAGGTGCAAGCTCAATCCTGCTGAACAGCGGATTCTGCAGGTTGAGCACGCCATGCGATGCAACGTGCACCACTCTGCGCTTCTGCAGTGCATCGCGCGCGGCAGCTTCCGTCGCGAGGTCGCCGGACAAAACACTCGCGCGGCGCAGGGTCCGCCCAATGCTCTGTGCCTCCATGCGGGTTGCAGGAAGCGTCCGCGGAAAAGGCGCGAGGACGGTCGAGCCGGACTTCGCACCAGCAGAATTCGCCGCCGCGCGGAGGGTGGGCAGCGCACCCGCGGAGGGAAGATGCAAAATTGCAAACTGATCGCTCAGATATTTACCCGAATCACGTCCGCGGAGCGCAGCAAACGGGAGATACGCCAGCGCTCCGTGCGGAACGACTACCAGCCTTCGGGCACCCGCGATCGTTCCTGATTTAATGACCGGCGTCACGAGCAGATCGTGGAGCCCGAACATTACCTCATCTACACCCGCAGTGTTCTCACGCTTGCCGAGCAGTTCGCGGGCGACGCGTATTCGTGCCGACAAATCGGCCTCCGCTACAGGCATCGCGAAGTGACGAACCCCGTTCCGCCGCACCACGAACACGAGCACCCGGTCCGGAAAAACCGAGTACTGCAGGAGCGCTTCGTCCGGCGAAAGGGAACGCCGGACCTCGGCGATATTCGTGCGGCGCACGCCGATTATCGCGGCTTCCCGCGCATCGCCCGCTATCGAACGCGCATGTATCGCCTCGTACTCCGCCTCCGCGCGTTCCAGCCGCGTCGTGAGCTCGGACACCCGCCGATTGTCTGCGATGCTCCGTTCACGGGCAGGAACGCGATCCGCGTTTCTGAGCAGCGAAAGCAGCTCGTCGATTTCCTTCAGCAACTCCTCGGATCGCGCCAACCGGTTTGCCGGTGCACTCACGGCCCTTCGAACCGACGCAAGATGCTCGAGCAATGCTCGACCGCGTGCCGCATCTGCGACCTCGAATGCCTCGTCAGCCCGTCCGAGCTGAAGCAGCGTCACCGCAAGGTCGCCGTACACCGCCGCGCGTTCGGCTGTGTATGTAGTGCGCAGCGCACCCGAGCCGAGATTAGTGCGCACCCGTTCCGCCGCGGCGACTGCGAGCCGGCCCGCAGCCGCAGCGGAATCTAGTCTGCCAAGCCGCGCATATGCGCGTGCCATGAGCGCATGCTGCTCCCAGGCGGCAGCCAGACGCGCCGCACGAAGGTCGGCGCCGGCGCGCTGCATCGTCGCAAGCACGCGCCGCCAGTCGCCGGCACGTTCCGCAAGCCGTCCGTCCGCGAGCGCAACGTCAGCACGCGCACTCGGCACATCGAGTCGAGCCGCAAGCGTTCGCGCGTTCCGCAGCTGCGTTTCAGCCCCCGCGGGATCGTTGCCGGTCCAGGCCAGCTCTGCAAGCAACAGCAGATCCGAGAGCTCCTCGAACGCGGCCCCCTGGTTGCGATGAATCTGCAGCGCTTCAGCAGCGGCAGCTCGTGCCGCTGCGTGTCGTCCCAGCGTTGAATTGCTGCGCGCCTGTGATCGGAGAATGATCCCCATTTCCTGCGCCAGACCGAGCTCACGGCTGAGCGCTGCGGCACGTGTGAAGTAATCCAGCGCGCGCCTGTGATCGCCTGCGGCTTGATACAGTTCCGCGAAGATGCGCAGGTTGTTGGCTTCCTCCTGCCTGAGTTTCTGCGCGCGCGCCAGACGCATGGCGCTGTCCAGAACGGTGAACGCGCGTTGCGGTTCACCGAGCAGGTCGTATGCGGTAGCGAGCTGACCCAGCATGTTCTGCTGGCCCGTACCGTAGTCTATGGATCCATACAGGCGCCCCGCTTCGTCGAGCATCGGAATGGCAGCTGCCGGATCGCCAAGCTTGATAGTGAGCATCGCGAGGTTGTTGAGCGCGTTGCCCTCGAGCCGCGCGTCTTTCATCGCGCGTCCGGATGCGCGCGCAGTTTCAAACCCCGCCCGCGCGCGTGCGAATTCACCGAGATCCAGCTGAACGAGCGCAAGGTTGACGGCGCCGCGGTTCACGCCGGCGGTGTCAGCCACCGCGCGAGCAGTACGCATTGCGCTGTCGAAGAGCGCTGCCGCGTCGTTGAGGCGTCCTTCGTCACGTGCAAGGAGACCAAGCGCATTGTACGAGCGTGACAACTCGTGCGTTCTTCGCAGCCGCTGCTTGAGCGAGAGTGACCGCTCGCCCATGAGGCGCGAATCGGCGTAATCGCCAAGCCGCCAGGCGGCGAGGCCGAGCCACATCGCGACGTGCGCCTGCATTGCGCTGTCGTTGCGGACCTGCGGATCGTCGAGCGCTGCGCGCCAGATTGCGTGGGCAGTGTCGTATTGCCCGGCGAAGTACAGCGATTCCGCCCGTGCAACCCGTGGGTTTTCAGGAAGTTTTGGTGCGGGTGCTACGGTAGCGTGTTGCGCCGAGGAACTGTCAGGTTTACCCGAGCGTGATTCGTCAACGCGCGCCTGGCGGTCACCGCGACATGCCAGAGCGATGAGTCCCGCCAGCAGAATCGCGCACCGCGCCTGCACTGATCGCGCGCGCACTACCGTTGCAGCGTGAAGCCGTGAACTCCTGAAGTCATAACGCGGCCGTCAGCTCGCAATGCGTCGACGTACCAGAAATACTGCTGTCGGCCGGCGTTTACGATCTCCGGGGGCAACAGGACCGAAGTGTCCGCGGTGGCCGTCCTCCAGACGACGCGGCCGCTCGCATCCGTGACGCTGACCTGAAAATCGGACGCACCTTCCTGCCGATTCCAGGTAAGTGCAGGTCGCCCGGTCCTCACGACACCTCCATCACTCGGGGTGACGATCTGAATGCGCGGAACTGCGTGGGCGCCTATTTCCGCGGCGTTGCGCTCGACGCCTGGAGAGGTCCGGCTGGTACGCATCTGGGGTACAGCCACGATGAGAACCACGGCGGCAGCTGCAAGGCTGCTGAGCGCGACCAACATCTTGTTGCGTCGCGGTGTGCGGTGGGCCCTGCCGCCGTCGAGCGTAAGTACGTGCACGCCGTCCAGATCACGAACTGCACGCAGGCCGCCCACCAGCTCCGTCCGGCATTCCGGGCAATGCACGAGATGCGCGTCGATGCGACGTAGATCCTCGGTGCCGAGCGCATTATCGGCGTACGCCGCGAGTTCTTCAGGTTTCATATGGTCCACAGTTCACCTTCGGCTCGTACGCTCCCGAAGGTCCGATACGTGTCTGGCATTTGCCAAAGATGTAACGGATGCGGGGAGTGGCTTTTCGTCGCTGTATTGAATTGTCGTGTCATGGCACGGGACTGTCGATTCCCTCCGCGATGAGCTTTCGTCGCAGAATCACCTTCAGCTGATCTATTCGGCGGTACACCAGGGCTGCGCTGCCCCAGCGGTTGAGTGATTCGATCTCGCGCGCGGAAAGTCCGTCGACGAAGCGGAGCGTAAGCAGCAGCTGATCACCGGGGTCGAGGGTGCTTGCCGCTCTGGTCAACGCATTACTGAGCTCTGCGTCTCGCATGCATTGTTCGGGATCAGGCGTTGTCGAATCCTCGACGCTGCCGAGGTCGAAGTCGGCGGCGAGGAGGTCGGTGAGTCGCCGACGTGCCGAGCGCTCCTGCTGAGCTTCCGGCGTGTGGTTCTGGGATTTCCACCGGCCGTACTGCTCGCGCTGGCGGTCGACGCACATCCTTCGCGCGATGAAGACGAGCCACGTTGAGAAGCGGCTGCGCGCATTCGCGCGGTATGCCCGAAGCCGCGCGCAATCGTCCGCACGGAGCTTGTCGAGGATGTACGCGTAGGAGTCCATCCCCGCGTCGTAGTTCCGCGCCGCGGAGCGTGCGGCATGCAACAGCAGGCGGCTGTATGAGTTGACGAAGCGCTGCCATGCCGCGTCCATTTCCGCGCCAGTTTGCGCAGCAAGCAGCGCGGACAACTCGGGTGGAACCGGTGGTGGCGATTCAGCCATGCAGTGTCGCAGCTCTGGGGGCAACCGGGCGTCCAATATTGCAACGAACGCGCGGAATGGCAAATTGTTGCGCGCGGTCTCCTCGTCTCACTGTCAACGTCTACAAAAGTTGAACGGATTGGATGCATGGCATTCCCGAGACGCGCCGGAATCGCCGGGCAGATTTCCGTTCAACCTTCAGGTTCAACGCTTCGGTTACTTCTTCAGTATCCAATCGAGCAGGAGTGGAAACTCCAATCGCGGAGGTTGCTCCAAGTCCCTGATGAATTCGCCCGGCTTGCGGTCGTAATCTCCGCTCGCGTGCAACTGTGAGGAGCCAGGTTGCGATGAAATAATCCCACGCGGTTCCGTTAAAGCTTCGTAAACCGACAAGGAGCTACCATGGTCCCGCTAAAGTCAGCTGGTGCAGTTCTTACAACGTGCGCGTTGCTGATCGCAGCATGTACGGCGTCGGACGCGGTCGCGCCCGTATCGCGAGACGTCTCGCCCGCGCTAGCCCGAGGCGGGGGCGGCGGCGGTGGAAGTGCTCCCGGATACACGGTGATCGACATCGGCACACTGCCGGGTCACTCGACGGCTAGTGCCCAGGCGGTGAACGACGCGGGTATGGTCGTCGGAACGAGCAGCGGTTCGTCCGAGGTGGTCGCATTTGTGTGGCACAACAACGTGATGACGCCACTGACCGCCGCCGGCATCCCGAGTGTAGCGAACGACATCAGCAACGGCAGCAGCATCTACGCGGTCGGCTGGAAGTCCGTGGACGGCAACAGCCGTGGAATGCGGTGGCGGCTCGAAGGGTCGCCATTGACGGTCGTCGAGGAGCTCGACGTCGAGTCAGCCGCCGGACACCCGCAGGGTATGAACGATCTGGGCGACGTCATCGGGAGTCGCATTCGCCTGAATGACGGAACCGTCATCAGTCCCGATCTGCCGGAGGGATTCACTTTCCGCTCGGGTGTGGACATCAACAACGCGGGGCACTCGGCGTTCAACCTCAAGGGACCGGCACGGCAGGCGCGGGCGTACCTGCGATTGGCCTCGGGACAGATGGTTATGCTGGAGCCGCCGGCGAACATGTCTGCTGACACGAGCGTGGTCGGCGCGATCAGCGAAGCGGTTGTCGATGGCTCAGGGCGCACCGTCGTGTACGTCGCCGGAAAGATTCAACACACGTCGAGCGAATGTACTCCTGTGCGGTGGACCGTCGACGTCGGCGGAGGATCTGTCATCGCAACGGAGACCTACTCCGTAAGCGGCAGCGCGTGGGGCGCGAACTCGCTCGGACAGCTCACAGGAACGTACGGGGCACGCTGGTCTGTTTCGGCATTCGTCTGGAGTGGAAATCAGTTCACGACGCTTCCCATGCCCAAAGGAGTGAAGAACGGCAAAGGCTACGGCATGAGCCCCGGCGGCCGTTACATCGCCGGGCAGGGGGAAAAACAGCTGAAGAACCGCGCATTGCTCTGGACGACGGTTCAGAACTGACGTTCGGAAATCTTTGGCGCAATTCCGTTAAAGCTTGGTCAACCACTGAAGAGGAATGCTCTTTATGAAGCGCGTCGTCGCATCACTTCTCATCAGCGTAGCAGCTGCCGTACTCGGCGCGTGCAGCACGCAGGAAACCGTTCTGGCCCCCAGGGATCCTGCACTCGCGGTTCGCGAGGCACGCGGCACATCCACGAGCTACACCGTCACACAGATCGCGTTGCTACCCGGTCATCGCGAGGGATTCGCGTGGGAGGTCAACAACTCCGGACAAGTGGTGGTTCAGAGCAACTACTGGCCCGAATCCGGGCTCATTCAGGGTCACTGGTTCATCCGAGCGAGCGGACAAAACCACATGATAGGCGCGGTCGTGCGGGGAATCAGCAGCGGTCCCGTGACATACCTCGCCGGCTCCAATGGATCCGAACCTCTGCGCTGGAGCTTTGATCCGAAGACGGGCGTGAGCGAACCGACAATGCTCGATTTATCCGGGGGCGGATTTGCGTCGGCAGTGAACGACAACGGCGACGTGATCGGAAGGATCGGTTACGCAGCGGGTGGAGGAGACGCGGCAATCTGGATGATCGACGGCACTCGTATTCTGGTGCCGAATGTCGATCCTTCGCTGTACGAAGGTGTCGAGGGACGCGATATCACTAGCGCGGGCGACGCGGTCATTCAGTTCCACGACAACTCAGGCTTGCACAGAGGCTACGCACGCATTGCGAGTGGAACGCCTGTCGAGCTTCCACCGTTGACGGGACACGTGTCTACGCTGGTGCGCGGGATCAGTGAACCGGTCTCAGGCAAAGTGTACGTCGCCGGAACGAGTGACGATCGGAACGGCAACTATCGGGCTGTGCGGTGGACGATCGATCGCACGAACGGGGCGATCATTGCTCGTGAGGTGATGTCCGACCGTAGCTATTCCAATGCGATGGCCGACGATGGCACCATCGCCGGTGATCTCTCCGGCAGCGCCAACACAACTGCGTTCGTCTGGAAGCTGACGGGTGTGACGACCCTGAAGACTCCGAAGGGCAGCAACTCAGGCCGTGCGCACGCCATAAGCGGCGACGGGAAGCACGTTGCTGGCGACGCGCTGTCCGGCGGCTACAGGATACCGATCTACTGGACCGCGCCCTGAGTCGCCGGAGCAGCTGTTGTTGTGAAGCTTTCCTCCGGCTCGAGTTCGTAACTGCAGATCGGCGCCTGGGCGCCGCCGCGAGGCGTGACGGCTTCTTCGTTATTGATTTGCAGTAGCCGGCGCGAGCGTCTCCTTAAACACCTCGAGCGCAAGCTCGACCTTGCCGAATGGCGCCGAGCGGCTTGAAAACAAACGCAAGCCCATACAATCATTAAAAAAAGAGACCGCTCACACCTGCTACGGCCGGGTGCTTGCGATGAGTCAAATGTTGTCTCCGGGGAGGGAACACTTGTCACCAGACGCCAACATGTCCCAGCCGCAGTCATTCGAATTCGGCGATCTCAGCGTGGGGCAGCAACCCGCCGTGGAGTCACTGCCGCCGCGAACGATCCACAGCTTTTCAGCCGCGGAGGATCGCGAGCCCCACCGGCCGGATCCGAGGGTTGCACTGAGTCAGGAAGTGGTGGATGCGACGTTCGGCCCCATAAGGGAGCGACACTTTGCAGTCCGCTACTGGGATGGCACGTTCGAGCCCCCTGGAGCCTGTTCGACTCCAGAATTCACGTTGCGCTTCGAGCGACCAGGCTCACTGCGTCGAATGCTGCTGCCAGCCTCAGAGCTATCGATCGTCGAAGCTTTCCTCTCCGGTGACGTCGACATCGAGGGGCATATGGAGGCGGCGATGTCGCTCGCGGACGACATCGGCAAGCGCGTGCAATCAGGCAAAGCCTTCGCACGGCTGCTTCCAAAGCTGATTGCACTGCCGCGCGATGCGAGCTCGGCTCCCAGCGAGGTGAAGGGCACCCGTTTCTCCCGAGGCGTCAAGCGACTGCTTCTCAACTGGCGCCCGGGCGATGAAAAAGCAATTCAGTATCACTACGACGTGAGCAACGACTTCTATCGGCTGTGGCTCGACCCGCAAATGGTGTATACGTGCGCGTACTTCACCCGCAGCGACGACGATCTCGCGACTGCGCAGGTAGCGAAGCTCGATCACATCTGCCGGAAGCTGCGGCTCGAGCCGGGAATGCGGTTCCTCGACGTCGGATGCGGCTGGGGAGCGCTCATCATACACGCCGCGGAGAACTACGGCGTCGAGGCGGTTGGCATTACCCTGAGCGAGGCACAGGCGACACTCGCGAAACAGCGCATTGCGGCAGCGGGCTTGTCCGACAGGTGCCGGGTCGAGCTGCTCGACTATCGCGATCTCGACGGAAAGCCGCAGTTCGACCGAGCGGCTTCGGTGGGGATGATGGAGCATGTTCGAGAGGATCTGCAACCCGGCTATTTCGACGCAATTTACAGAGTACTCAAGCCGGGCGGGCTGTTCCTGAATCACACCATCGTCAGCGTCGCACGCGCTCGTCCCATGTCGATAGTCGAGCGTGCGAAGGCGCATCTGTGGAGGCGTGAGGGTTTCATCCGCAAGTATGTCTTTCCGGAGGGCAGGCTGGTCCCGGTATCGCATGTAATTGCCTGCGCCGAGAGAGTCGGATTCGAGCTGCGCGACGTGGAGAGCCTGCGCGAGCATTATGCAATAACATTGAGACACTGGATCAGGGAGCTCGAGAAGCACTCATCGGAGGCGATCAGGATCGCGGGAGAGCGTACGTACCGCGTGTGGCGTCTGTACATGTCGAGCGGCGCGCACGGGTTCGCGGTTGGGCGGATGAACCTGATTCAAGCGCTGCTTGTCAAGCCGGATAAGGAAGGACGATCAGAGATGCCCCTCACCCGCGATTACATGTATGCGAAGGGCTCGCAGCTGAAGATCACGGACAGCGCTGCGGCGTGAGGTGTAGCAGTCGTCAAGGCGGTCGCCGCGGCCAGTCGTATATTGTGGCCGGAGCATACGGATGACGACCAGAACGAGTCTCACCGAACTGACGGTAACGTGGCAGTGCTGCCCGTTCAACGAGCTCACGGCGGGGGAGCTGTACGCGGTGATGGAGGTGCGCCAGCGCGTCTTCATCGTCGAGCAGAAGTGTCAATACCTCGACGCAGACGGCGCCGACCATTTTGCCCATCATCTCCTGGGTTGGCGCAACACACCCGATGGGTTATTGCTGGCCGCCTACGCTCGGCTGTTCCCTCCAGGCGTGAAATACCCCGAGGCTTCGATTGGCCGCGTACTGACGCACCCTGCTGCGCGAGGTACTGGACTGGGCAAAGCGCTGATGGTGGAAGCACTCCAGCGAATCACCGACGCCGGCTGGGGGCAGCCAATCCGCCTGGCTGCGCAATTGTACCTCGAAGGCTTCTACGAGGATTTCGATTTTCGCCGAGTTGCCGACCCGTACCTCGAAGATGGCATCTGGCATCTGGATATGCGTCGTCACTGAGGGCGGGATGCTGAAAAAGCGATTTCTTGCAGGCGAGACGTTTCCGGAGTTTCTCCAGCGGCCGAAGAAGAACAGTGAGCTGTGGGACGCACTCTACAAGCGCGCGAAGCTATCTGACGATGTCTACCTGCGGGTAGCCCGACTTCGGCGGCCCTGGCATCTCCTCGTCCTCAGTGAAGACTGGTGCGGCGACTCGCTCAACACTCTTCCTGTAATCGCCCGGCTCACCGAGAAGACACCGCTCATCGACATGCGCATCATTGGGCGGGATGCGAATCCCGATCTCATCGCTTCGCATCTCGCCGGTTTGTCGCAGTCCATTCCCGTGATCATGGTGCTCGACGACGACTTCATCGAGCATGGCTGGTGGGGCCCGAGGCCGGGGGAGCTCCAGGCATGGGTGACGGAGAGCGGTCTCGCGCTTCCCAAGGAGGAGCGATATCGTCAGGTGCGCATGTGGTATGCCCGGGACCACGGCCAGACAGCCGTCCAGGAGCTGCTCGAGATCATCGCGAAGGCGGAAGCAATGGAGGATCGTGCAGAAACGGCTCGCTGAAATTGTTGACTATCTCCAGGTCACGCGTGCGCACGTGCGAGGTGACGGAAGGCGCCGCCGAATCCGCGCCAATCCTCTGATCCGGAGAGCGACATGCTGAAGTGGCTTGGCATAATCGTCGGGGTGATAGTCGTGCTCGTGGCAGCGGTCTTCATAGCCGGTTCGATGATGCCGCAGAACCACACCGCTTCACGCACAGCCCAGCTGTCGCAGCCACCGGAGAGCGTATGGACTGTGATCACGAACATTGACTCGTTTCCAAGCTGGAGAAACGATGTCGCAGTCGCAGAGCAGCTTCCTTCGCGCGACGGCAAGGTTGTGTGGAGGGAGACTTCACGAAGCCGGAATGCGCTGACGTACGAGGCAGAAACCGCAGAGCCACCGCGGCACCTCGTTACGCGAATCACCGACAAGGGGTTGCCGTTCGGTGGAAGCTGGGATTACATGATCGTTCCCGATGGTTCGGGCAGCCGCATTACGATCACCGAGCACGGCGAGATATACAACCCGATTTTCCGGGTAGTCTCCCGTGCGATGGGACACACCTCGACCATCGACGCATACCTTAAGTCGCTCGCAGGGAGGCTCGGCGATAGCTACACTCCGCCGGGCTGACGAGGCTGACCGCTGGCAGACTTGATGCAAGCCGCCGCAATGTGCATATCTAGAATGGCCCCCCCTGACCAGCCGGTCGGGGGGCGCTCGACTCTGACGACCTGATCTGGAGAAGCCGATTTGACCGTGCAAACCGCCGACACCGAAATGCTTTCGAAGATCGAGGTTCTCGCTGACCTCGAAGCTGTGGTGGCTGATCTCATGCGGACGCACGAAGCGAAGCGTATCCTGTGGTTCCCCAGCGAGATTCTCGATCCTCCTCCGGACGAAGATCCCGAACGACATCGTCGCGAGCTGAGAGAACGCGCAAAAGGCATCAGCGAGCCGGCCAGAGTTGCTCTCGCGCTCAATCTGCTCACGGAGGAAGGATTACCGCATTTCCACCGCATTCTTGCCGTATACCTGGGCGACGACAGCCATTGGCAAACGTGGACCAACCTGTGGACGGCGGAAGAAGACCGTCACGGCGTGATTCTTCACGATTACACCCGCGACGCGGAGGTATTCGACCGCGTTGTGATCGAGAAGATGCAGTTCGACTACATGCGCGCCGGGTTCGCTCCGGATTGGGATCGCGATCCCTATCGCGTTTTTGTCTATACGTCGCTGCAGGAGCGCGCCACGCAGTTCTCGCACGCGAACACAGGTAAGCTCGCTTCGGAGACGGAGCCGACGATTGGACTGGTGCTCTCCAACGTTGCGAAGGAAGAGGCGAGGCACTTCACGTTCTACAGGTCGGTGTTCAAGGCGGTGCTGGAGCGCGACCCGAACCAGGCACTCGAGTCGGCGGCGAAGATAATGCCGGCGATCGACATGCCCGGTGTGAATATGCCCCACTTCCGCGAGCTCGCCGATGTGGTGCGCCGAGCGGGTATCTACGGACCGCGGGATTACCTGAAGATCGTCGAGGAGCAGATCAAGTTCTGGGCGATAGACAAGCTCACCGATCTGAACGACGCAGGCCGCAAGGCACAGGAGAAGATCATGGGGATCCCCGCCAGACTCGAGCGAATTGCCGGGGTAATGGAGGCGAAGACCAAGCCCAAAACCTATTCGTTCGACGTGATCTTCCGTCGCGAATTCGTAATGGAGTGAGCTGCGCGCCGCGATTCGGCGTGTACTTCGTTACAACTGAGTATTTCTGCGCGCCGGCGGCCGCCGATGATGTCCTCCCGGCTGCCGCTTGCCTCCGCAGTCTACGGAGCCCGACTCTTCGCTGCGGCTCCCTCCGGGAGCCGCGGCTTCGATGACCGTCGGTCTCCTCGCAGCGAAGCAGGCGGCCCCGGGAGGACATCATCAGCACCCGCCTGTGCATCGGTGTCGTTGCTAACGACAACCGACACGCGTGTGCGCGAAGCTCACTCGGTCGTCCGCGAAGTCGCGCCGGCGTTCAGCCGTACAGCGTCGGCGCGGGAAAAAAGTATGGGGACGGGTGCGAGGTGTCTGCGGCGGTAGCGTCGCAAGCTCCGAGGAGACCGATGGCTTTCGAAGCCGCGGCTTCTGGAAGAAGCCGCCGCGAAGAGTCGGGCTCCGTAGAGTGCGCAGCGCTAGCGGACGACGCGGACACCTCGCGCCCGGCCAGCGCCAGAATGATCAGGTCGGGTCGCTCGTCACAGGAATTCCGGCCAGGCCGATGTCGTCCGCTACGGATTGCATGGCGCTGATCACGAACGCGATGTGAGACTCCAGCTCGACCCCGAGCTCCTCGGCTCCGCTGATCACGTCGTCCCGGCTCACTCCGCGAGCGAAGGCCTTGTCCTTCATCTTTTTTCGCACTGACTTCGCCTCGACCTCGTGCACGCTCCGGCTCGGCCGCACGAGTGCCGTGGCGGTTATCAGTCCTGTCAGCTCGTCCACAGCGAAGAGCGTCTTCGCCATCGCCGTTTCTCTCGCGACGCCGCTGTATGTCGCGTGGCCCAGTATCGCCTGAAGAATATCCTCCGGGTATCCACGGCTGCGCAGAATTCGCACGCCCTCGGCCGGATGTCCCTCGGTCGGTGAATGCTCGGCATTCGGGTATCGCTCGTAATCGAAGTCGTGGATGAGCCCCGTCGTACCCCAGCGATCGGGGTCCTCGCCGAACTTTTCCGCGTAGGCGCGCATCGCTGCTTCCACTGAGAGCATGTGCTTCCGGAGCGAATCGCTTGCCGTGTACTCGCGCATCAAAGCGAGGGTCTCCGTCCGCGGAGGGAATGGATTATCAACCAATCGGGTTCTCGCTCAGCATTTCCTGATTCCCGGGAAGAGGGCAAAGCTCACCGACGCGGCAAGCTGAAGCAAGAGCAGTGTAATCAACATCAGCATGACCGGATTGGAAGCCGTTGCCTGCGGCAAATGGCAGCATAGGGCGATTTTCCCACGTTGACGCGGACTGTTCGGGGAATTACCCTGTTGTACAGATTCCAGGTGGAAACGCCGACGGCGATCAACGATCCGCTGGTCAGCCTGTCTGCACGGTTTGAATCGAATTTTGCATAGCAAATTAGCCGCCGTCGGATTCTGTCACCAACCATTCCATTTTTCAGGGTACTCGCATGACTCTCCCTCGTATTCGATCGGGCCTGCTGCGCCACACTCTCGACAACCAGGTGCTCATATACGATTCTCGTGACGATCGAGTTCATCTGCTCGATCCCACGACGGCGTGCGTCCTGGAGCTGCTCGAGGAAGGTGGATGGACGAGCGAAGGTATCACGGCCGAGCTGGCCGTTCGGCTAAGTGTCGCCCCGAACGAGGCTTTCCTTCCTCTGGCTCTCGAAGAGCTGCGCAACGCAGACTTGCTGGAACCAACCGAGGCTTCGCCGGCGGCGCTTGTCGATGTCCCGCGCCGTGACCTTATTCGCAAGCTCGCGCTTACCGGAGCGGCGGCAATGCTTGTTCCCGCGATTGCGACGCTGTCGGCCACGAGGGCCTACGGCCAGGCGAGCCCCGGTGTGGGGACAGTTGCCTCGTGTCAGCCTTGCACGCAGGACGAGCAGTGCGCCGATTTCGCTGGTGACCCCACTAAGGGTTGTAATGAATTCAATATTTGCGGTCAGACCGGACAGGCGCCGCTCGGAGGAGCTTGCGGTCCAGGTGGGGCACCGAACTGCTGCACTGGGAGCTGCAGCGGGGGTACGTGCATCTAGAGACACGGAATTCGGAAGCATATCCACACGCCCCGTGCTCGTCGGACGGGGCGTTTTTATGTTACCGCGATGACCAACGTCACCCATATCGAATGCTCGGCCTGCGCCGCGAGCTACGCCGCGGGCCAGCTTCACAATCTTTGTACTGCGTGCGGCAAGCCGCTTCTCGTCCGCTACGATCTTGCCAGGGCGTCGAGATCGCTCACCCGCGATTCTCTCAAATCGCGCCGCGCCGATATGTGGCGGTACCGCGAGGTGATGCCTGTCGAGAACGACGCGGACATCATTTCGCTCGGCGAAGGCTGGACGCCGCTTCTGCGTGCTAGCCGGCTGGGTGCCGCGATTGGAATGAAGCAGCTGATGATCAAGGATGAATCCCTCAACCCGACGCAGAGCTTCAAGGCGCGGGGAATGTCGACTGCAGTCTCGATGGCCCTGGAGCTCGGCGTCCGCAAGCTCGCCGCCCCATCTGCGGGAAACGCTGGTGGTGCACTCGCAGCTTACGCAGCAGCCGCAGGACTCGAAGCGCACATCTTCATGCCTCGCGATACGCCGCGCGCAAATGTCGTCGAGTGCGAGCAGACGGGTGCGCACGTCACGTTGATCGACGGACTGATTACGGACTGCGGACATGAAATCGCGCGAAGAAAGGATGCCGAGGGATGGTTCGACGTCTCGACGCTCAAGGAGCCGTATCGTGTCGAAGGGAAGAAGACACTGGGATACGAGCTGGCGGAACAGCTCGGCTGGCGGCTGCCCGACGTGATCGTCTATCCGACGGGAGGTGGAACGGGACTGGTGGGGATGTGGAAAGCTTTCGCGGAGATCGAGTCGATGGGATGGATAGGATCGGAGCGTCCGCGAATGATCAGTGTCCAGGCATCCGGCTGTGCGCCAATAGTACGCGCATTCGAGTCAGGCTCGAGTCACGCGGACGAATTCCCCAACCCGGCGACTATTGCGTCGGGCCTGCGCGTTCCTAAAGCCATTGGAGACTTCCTGATCCTCGATGCTCTACGGACCTCAGGCGGGACAGCCGTTGCCGTGTCTGACGAGGAGCTCCTCGCTGCTGTTGGCGAGATCGGGCGACACGAAGGATTGTTCGTCGCACCCGAAGGTGCGGCGTGCCTGCCCGCAATTCGAAAGCTTCTCGAGCGCGGCGAGATCGAGCGCGACGAGCAGGTGGTGCTGTTCAACACCGGCGCAGGAATCAAGTACATCGAGGCCATGCGGTAGCGTTCCCGCGGTGCGGATTATGCCGAAATAGCCCAGCGTTCCACGCGCATGTCTCATCGGGCCGCGAGCCCAAGGGTGAGACCGACAAAGACAGTACGCCCGGCCGCAGGCTCGAAAAACTTCCCGCGCGCCGCGTTCACGCTCAGCGAGGGCGAGTACGCCCGATTGAATAGATTTTGAATGCCTGCTACGACTGATGCCGCAGGCAGCCCGAACAGCCGCTGCGCCCCGCCGCGCAAATGGACAACCTGATAGGATGGCGCCCGCGTCGAGTTCGCATCGTCGACGAACGACCGCCCCGCCGCCTCGGCCTCGATGACGCCGAATACCATCCCTCGGGAAACCGTGGTGCTTGCCTGCCCCCGATGAATGGGAATCCCCGGAATCCGGTTTCCGTCGAACACGCTCGAATCGGTCACGAAGCGCGCGAACCGGAAATCAGAGTAGCTGTACGAGCTGCTGAATACGACGGAGCCTGCGTCAACCGAAACTCCCAGCTCGCCACCGCGACGATTGGTCCGGCCCGCATTCCGAAAATAGCGCCGCCCTCCGCTGCCCAGAATCTCGTAGGGAACGAGCTCGTCGCGTACGCGCGTGCTGAACAACGCGACATCGTAGAAAACCGAGCGACCGATGCCCCCTTTTGACCCGAGCTCATAAGTGGTCGATTTCTGTGGTGCCAGGTCCTGATTGATTCCGGCACTGCCGTCGGGATGATTGCCGAGCTCGGTTGCCGTGGGAGTCTCGAACGCGGACGAGATGTTCGCGTAGATCGATCGGTTGGTTGCGATTCTCGACACCATTCCAACGTACGGCGTGACTGCGTGGAGCGTTCTCTCGCCGGAATCATCGGGATTCGCGCCGGCAATGAGCCGATCGCGCACTTCGAACTTGACATTGTCTGCACGCAGGCCGCCGCTCACGCGGAAGCGCTCGCCGAGTCGTATCTCGTCATTCAGGTATGCACCCACGCCCGAGACGATCTCCCGCTGATCCAGAGTCAGACTCCCGCGCTCGGCGCCGAGTACCGGACACGAAGGCGTCGATGTAGTCGGCGGCGGGTTGTCGTTGCAGTTCGTGAAGTTCCGCCGCGAGTCGTTCTGGCCCTGCAGATCGAAGCCGACGGTCAGCCTGTTCGGCCACGCTGCAGCGAAAATGTGAGTGAAGCGCCCGCTTGCTCCGAAGGTCCGGCGCCCGAAATCCACCACGGCGAAAGTCAACGGATTGTAGAGTGATCGCCCACCGATATAGACAGACGCGGAAAGCTCGTTACGGGTGAGCAGTCTGTTGGCCGTCAAGCCAACTTGAACCTGCCGGACTTCTTTACGCGCCAGCTTGTTGACCGACGGCTGGTCCGCTAGCCTGGGGTTCGACTGAAACTGCGCCAGTGTAAGCGCCCCGGGGTTCTCAGCGAGTCCAAGGTCCAGAGCGAGCACCTGGACGGCGTAATCAGTTCCGCCGAGAATCGCGCCAAGCCGGGCGAATCCGCTTGTCGAGCGCTGGCGCGAATAAATGCGAAACCCGCCATTTCGCGTGAGCGACGCATCAGCCTGGTAGTAAGCCGGTCCCGAGATCCCTCCTGCTTTGATCGTGGTGCGCGACGACTCGTAGTCACCCAGCCACTGCCGTACCTCGCCGGCGAACTTTGTCGGCGGTGGAGCTGCGGTCCGCAAATCGATTACGCCTCCGGACGCGTTTCCGTAGAGTGCCGATGCGGCGCCGCGAATTACTTCGATCCGATCGACGGATTCGAGACTCAGGTAGTCGACAGGTGTCTGCCCGTCGGGAAGAGTCAGCGGCATTCCGTCGCGGAGGACGCGCACGCCGCGCACGCCGAACGCAGATCGCGCTCCGAATCCTCTGATGGATATGCGCGGATCCTGAGATGGATTGGTGCGGTTGACGGCCGTAAGCCCTGGGACCAGCGCCAGCGACTCGTCGAGTGCGGTGTGCCGCTGTCCGGGGCGCGCGGAGTCGGGGCGGAGGACACTCATCGCGAACGGTGCGTCGAGCGGAGATGTGCTTCCTCCTCGCGTAACCGTGATCACGACAGGATCGAGCGTAGTTCTCCGCGGTGCGACGGAATCGGACGCGACCGGCGTAGCTGGAGGAGGCACGCTCGTCGAATCCTGGGAGCGAGCCGTCGCGGCGGAGCCGCAAAGTGACGCGACGACAAGAATGCGCCATCGCCGGATCATCTTATCGCACGGTCTTCATCTTGTCCGAAATGTATACGGGTACGTCGCGATGTCGCGGGCGTCGCACCGATCAGACGTTATCGTCCCAGCTCCCGGTCGAGCGAATCGAGCACGGCGCGTGCGTCGCGCGCTTGTGTAGGATCGAAGCTCGGATTCACCTTCAAGGCTTCGCTGAGGGAATGCCGTGCACGTGGGGCGTCCCCAAGAGCGAGCTCGATCATTCCAGCGTGATAAAACAAGACTGCGTCACGAGTGCCGAGCCGGCGTGCCTCATTCATGGCAGCGCGCGCCTCCGCGTTGCGACCGGCCTTGTGAAGCGCCCACGCGACGAGATCGTAGCCGTAGATGTCCTTTCGCGTCTCGATCTCCTTCTGAGCGTTCGCGAGGACTTCCGGAATCCGCCGATTGCGATCGAGCAGGAACATGCTCGCGCCTCGATCATGACCTCCGGGCGCGGCGCGGGCGGCAGTCTCCATCCTTCTGAAATAATCCTCAGCGCGGACGTCATCCCCCAGCGTCGCATATGCTTCGCCAATCGTTCCGAGCAAGCCCGGATCGAATTTGGCTGCGCTGGCTCTCTCCCCGTACTCGATTGTCTTCTTCGGGTTTCCAGCCATCGCCTCGAGATGTGCCATCTCATCGAGAAGGCGATAATCGCCAGGCTCGATCTCCAGACCTTTCTGGAACATCGCCCGCGCGCTGCGCAAACGACCATTCCGCAGGTCGATGTCACCTAGCCGCAGATAGAACCAGGCCAGCTGTTCTTTCGGGAGATTTCGCCGTGTGTGCGCTTCGTCGAGAGCGTCGGAGAGAAGCTTCCGCGCGTATGCCGTGTTGCCATTCACCTCGGCCCAGCGCGCGAGCCGCGCCGCGATCGAGAGATGGGTCCGCACCCCGTACAGTGAATCGAATGACTGCCGGGCGGCCGCGTAGTCGCCGAGCTCCATCTGAATTTCACCGAGTTGCGCGCGGTACTGAGGTACGGACGGATCGAACTCGACAAGATCTCTCGCAACCTGCTCGGCTTCGTGGAAGCGATGCTGAGCGACGAGCGCCGCGGTCAGAGTTACGAATGCCGGTCCGTTGCGATTTACGCGAAGCGCAAGCGACCGCCGCGCGTATTGCTCCGCCTGAACGTAGTTGTTGTCGTCGCCCGTCTCGCGCGCTCGCTGGAGGTAAAGGCCCGACAGCTGAGTAAGTGCGATGGCGCTCTGCGGATCCTGCTGCAGTGCAGTCGTCCACACACGGATCTGCGTGTCGCGCTGTGTGATCTCTGACATCGCGGCGGGCTCGCCTGATCCAGGCCGCGCTGCGGATGGCTCGAAGGCGCCAACCCTGCGCGCACCGAGCCATCCGCCTGCGACGACCAGGACCGAAACGCCGAGAGTCGCTGCGACGCGACGATTCATTTACGGGCGCGCCGCCTCGAGATACGGGAACGTCGCAGAGAAGCTTCTGACGCTCGGCCCCACGTTGTCCGACGTAAGTCCTGCGAGAACCGGCTGAACCGGATCGAGCGCATTTCCGAAAACGGCCGAGAGTCCGATGTCCACGACGTCGTCGGTGAGCAGCCGGCCGCCGTAGCCGACGTTTGGCTTGAGCGCCCACGTGAGCCACCCGACGTTGCCCGCGCCTGTGGCGCGATTCGGGAAAACCATGAGCATGTCAGGAGCGAGCACCGCACCCAGAGTCGTGATCGTCGTCTGCGTGCGATTCGGGAACTGTGAGACAAAACTCGAGATATGTCCCCTGACGTCGGTGCCGCCCTGGTCCACCGTCTTCGTATCGTCGACTGGCCCCTTGTTGTTGTGCAGCCCGTGGTCGCGCTTCGGGAAGAACACCTCGGACACGAGCGGATTGCCCAGCCGCTCGATCTGCGTATAGGTGCGGTTTGTGTCCACACCAGTGAGGCTTGTGTCGTCGTTGCAGGCGCTGATTGAAAGCGCGAGGGCCAGCGTGACCAGCCCGGTGATCGCGAGCCTCGGAGTCGCCGGGACGGTGTTGGTGATTTTCATGAGATCAGTCCTAGCGGCTGGTAGTGGCCCACACACCGAACTTTGCGTCGGCTGTGGTGGAGGAGACGAGCTGTGTTTTTGGAACTTCAATGACGATCGCAAGCGTGTTGAAAGGCCGGAGAAGGTCGACTCCCGGGCTTCGGAAGCTCGTCGCCGTTGGGGTCGCCGGCCCGGAGAGAGGGCCCGTCGCCGGCCGACGGTCCGGCAGGATCTTGAAGAACTGCTCGAGGTCGATGAAGAACGGGTCGGCCCTCAGCCCGGCAAATACCTGAACGCCTGTCGACGTGCCAAGCGCGGTTCCGACTGCGCCCTCGACCAGCGTGCTACTGTTCACCAGCGCGCTTCGCGTACCAATGACCGTGGGCGCGACCGGCCCGACGACTCTCACCTGTTGTGCCGCGCTCAGGCCGCTGCTGAAGGTGATCTGAAAAACGAGGTCTTCGACCGCGTCGCCCGTGTTGTCGATCTTGAGCTGATAGAGAAGATTCGGATCGAACGACGCTCCCGTTCCCGCAATCGGTGAAGAGGTGGTCATGATCAGCGCGACCCGGTCAGCCGTCGCTCCCGGAAACGCGTAGACATCGTTGATGTCCATCGCCGGATTCAGCTCGACTTCGGGCGTGTCCTGGTGATCGGACGCGAGCAGCGCACCGATGCCCGCGACGCTGGCCACAACTCCTGCGGCAACGACGATCGGCATGTATCGGCCGCGTTTCAGAAAGGTGTTACTCATTGATTCTCCGCTTCGGCAAAAAAGGGTGGTGGAGTAGCGCTGCGACTGCATCTGGTCATCGCCGCGGCGCGCTCGCGGAGGTAACCGGCTTTGTCAGGGTCTTCTACGACGTCAATGCGATCCCGGATTTATCGGATTTATCGGACGCCGAGAATCTTGTGGGTCTGCACGCTGAGCCGCCAGCGGGGGTGCGCCATGCAGTAATCAATGGCGAGACCGGTATTCTCGGCGGTGTGCGGCCCGTCCATTGGCTGAAGAAAGAAGTGGTCGAAGGAAAGCGTCTCGAAGTTCTCGGGCGGCGCATCCGGTTGCGGGTATACCAGTTTGAGCTCGTTACCCGCGCGCTGGACCAGAGGCGCGCCGGCCTTGGGGCTGACGCAGATCCAGTCTATGGTATGCGGAGCACGACGCGTTCCATTCGTCTCGATTGCGACCTTGAAGCCGCGTGACTGCATTGTCTCGATAAGCGGCTCGTCGAGCTGAAGGAGAGGCTCGCCCCCGGTGCAGACTACGAGCCGCTCCGAGTCGTCGTCGCCCCGCCATGCTCGAGCTACTGCATCGGCCAGCTCATCGGGCTTCTCGAAGCGGCCGCCGTCAGGTCCAATGCCCACGAAATCCGTGTCGCAGAATCTGCAAACGGCGCGCGATCGGTCTTCCTCGCGGCCACTCCACAGATTGCATCCTGAGAAACGGCAGAACACGGCGGCGCGTCCCGCGTTTGCGCCCTCTCCCTGCAGAGTGTAGAAGATCTCTTTGACGGTGTAGGTCAATGCGTCGCGCCCGCCGCATAAGTGGCAGGGTCGTTCGCGCCCGCCTCGCTGAAGCCGCGCAGGCGGAGCTGGCACGCATCGCATCGCCCGCACGCCTCGCCGTCCGCGCCCGGATCGTAACAGCTGATGGTGATCGAGTAGTCGACGCCGAGCTTGAAGCCGAGCTCGATGATCTCGCGCTTGGACATCCCGATGAGCGGAGTACGGATTCGAATCGCCGGCTCGCCTTTGGCTTCGACGCCGGCACGAGTGGCAAGATTCGCCATCCGCTCGAAGGCCTCGATGAACTCGAGACGGCAGTCGGGATATCCGCTGTAGTCGAGGGCGTTCACGCCGATGAATATCTCGCGCGCGCCTCCGACTTCGGCAAAGGCAAGCGCGTAGGATAGGAAGATTGTGTTTCGAGCGGGTACGTAAGTGCTGGGAATCTCGTCGTCGTCGTACTTGAGCTCGCGATCCTTTGGTACAGGAATGTCCGCGGTCAGTGCGGAGCCGCCGAAGACACGCAGGTCGATCTTAGCGATGGCATGCTGGACGACGCGGTATCTGCGGGCGACGTTCGCCGCTGCGGACAGCTCCGCTGAATGGCGCTGGCCGTACTCAAAGCTCAGCGCATGAACGGCGTAACCTTCGCTTGTCGCCAGGGCGAGTACCGTGGTCGAATCGAGGCCGCCACTCAGCAACAAAACCGCTCGCTTGCGCTCCATGCCTTAAGATAAGCGCCCGGGGGTCGCGCTACGCAGCGGCCGTCTTTAGCTCCCCGACGAGTCCCCGAAGCTCTCGGCTTCCCTGCAACAGCTGGCTCGACGCACTTGTCATTTCCTCACAGGCCGCGCTCTGCTCTTCCGTTGATGCACTCACCTGCATCGCGGCGGTCGCCTGACCCTCAGCGGTGCGAGTAACCAGACCGAGATTCGTAACTGCATCCTCAACAGCGCGCATGTTGTGATCGGCCAGCGCCGTCACCGCCGCTGCGGCTTCGCGCGTTCTCTCGGCCGCGGCGACGATCGTCGTCAGCGCACTGTCGAGCTCGCGTCCCACGCGCTCGATCTCGAACACCGATGCGGCACTGTTCTCCATCGCCCGCGAGGTCGTCGTGACACGAGTTGTCACTGCCTCCGTCAACCTTACCACGTCATCGGCTGCGGCCTGCGTCTGCTCGGCCAGCTTGCCAACCTCCGTCGCAACTACCGCGAACCCTCGACCTGCCGGGCCTGCCCGCGCCGCTTCTATAGAAGCGTTGAGCGCGAGGAGATTGGTCTGCTCGGCGATGCGGCTCACGGAAACCACGAAATCGTTGATCTCACCCGCGGTTACCGTGAGGCCACTCACCTCGGCTGCCGCCTGCTGAACGCTGTCTCGAACCTCCAGCAGAATCGCCAGCGCGCGACCCATCTCTCCACGCTTTGCCTCGGCCTCAGATTCAATCGCTCCGGCCAGTGCATGTACTTCCTCTGCACCTCCGACCATTTCCCCGGCGCGGCTGCGGATCCCGTCGAGCGCGTTGTTGACCGTCCGTATCTGAAAGACCTGACTCTCTGCACCGTGAGACACGTCGCCCACCGCATTGGCAATCTGTCCCGCTGAATTGGAGATCTGGCGCGATGCGGTGGCAAGCTCGCCTGCAGAGCGAGCGACGTCGTCAGCGGTGGACACTGCACCGAGGACAACGCGCGCGAGCGACTCGCTGGCGTGATTCATCGCCTCCCCGAGCGTGCGAAACTCTGTCGGCAATCCCGCGGTGCGGGTGCGCACCTGAAGGTTTCCGCGACTCAGCTGCATCGCGTGCTTGAGAAGCATGCGGAGCGGCTTCCCGATTGCGTCCGAGGTTCGCAGCACGATTGCGATGGCGAGTATCAGTGCGCCGGCGATGACTGTGACCAGCATCGCCGACCGGCGGATCGCGTTGTTGCGAAGCGAATCGGCCGCGCGCGCGAACGCGAGATTGTTCGCGTTGTCGACTCTCTGAAGCTCCGTGAGCAGCTGACCAACCAGCCCCGCCGCAACCTGCGCTTGCGCAGCGGCTTCATCCGGCCGGCCAAGGTCGCTCAGACGGTGCGCGAGGGTGTAGGCGTTCTCGACCTCCGAGAGCTTCGCATCGACCATGACGGTGTTCGTGACCTCATCCGCAAGCTCGCTCCTGCGCGAGGTGAAGCTCCGGTGCATACGGTGTGCTTCCCACCCGAGGCGACGGAAATCAGCTGCTGACTTCTGACTGTAATCTCCGAGATACGACGTAGCAGCCTGTACCTCCTGCGTAATGGTGTGCGAGAAGCTGGCCGACTGCCTCGTGAGATCGTTCGCATGAGCGAACCGCTCACTGACCTCGCGTGAGATTCCGGAGATTGTCGCCCACCCGAAGACCCCGGCTGCGACGAGCAGCAGCACCAGAACCGCGAACCCGAGAGCGAGTGTCCGTCCGATGGAATTCGTGGGAAGCGCTGGCAACCTCATCATTGCGCGCTTCCCGTGCGGAGTGCCCCGTGACTGATACGCGCAACGCGGAAGCCCATGCCGAGTGGGTCTCCGCCGGGGCTGAAGTACGCGGGACCGGTGACGCCCTCGAATGGATGCTCCGCGTCGAGAGACGCGAGATAATCGCGAATTCCCGCGCGGTCGCTCCCCCTCTTTGCAATGGCGCGAGCGACGAGCATCGTCGCGTCATAGCTCAATGCGGCAAACGCATCGGGCACGACTCCGAACCTCTTTCGGAACTCCTGAACGAAGCGCTTCACTTCCGGGGCTGGATCGTCCGCGTTGAAAGAGCTGCCGACGTATGCTCCCTCCGATGCTGCGGAGTCGGACACGATGCTCTGCCAGCCGTCACCACCGAGGAAAACAGCTTCAAGCTGCTGGCGCTTTGACTCGCGCAGAATCGCGAGTGCCGCCTGGTCGCGACTTGCAACGAAGACAATTCCCGGTCGGCGCGACTTGAGGTAGCTGACGAACGGCTCAGCCTCGGTGAGACTCGCGTCTATGGGGTCGAAGCTGATCACAGTGCCGCGGAAGTTGCGACGGAACGCATCGGCCAGACCGCGCCCGTAAGAGTCGTTTTCGTAGAGAACGGCGGCCTGCTTCATGTGAGGATCGTTGCCGGCGATCTGCGACGCGAACTGGCCGAGCGTCGCGCCGTTCAGAGAGTCACTCGAGATCACGCGAAAAACCCACGGGGAAACGCCGGTGAGGTCAGGCGATGAAGCGCTGGTCGCCACCGCGGTGAGTGCACCGTGATACACACGCGCCGCAGCCATCATCGCACCGGAGTTCACGTGTCCGATCACAGCAAGCACCTCGGAGTCGCGCACGAATTCCTGCGCTATTGCCGCCGCACGCGTGCCGTCGGCCTCATCATCCCTGGCGACGAGGCGAAGGCGCGTCCCGCTAATGCCGCCTGCGCGGTTGATCTGCTCGACGGCGAGGTCGATTCCCCGCCGCGACATCACGCCGTAGCTCTCCTTCCAGGGTCCGGCCGCGCCAACGGTGTATGTCCCGCTCGTTCGCTCGCACGCGGCGAGCAGAAAGAGGGGGAGCGCAAATCGCGTGTATTTCAATCGTTTTCTCCCGGGGAGCGGCTGCAGACCGCCCGGGGGATAGACGAAGTCCCCGCGCGGGGGTCACGAGTGCAGCTTGCAGCCCAGCCTGTACCTATTTCGGGCAAAGCCGCGATACAGCCTCTCAGCGAGCGGGCGGGCGAACGGAATCGAGAATATCCACGAGATAAACCGGCCCTTGGGCAGTACGTCCAACAGCTGCTCGACAGCGGCAGCACCCTGCCACGTGCGGTTGTCCGCCGTGCGAATCACCTGCAGCGATTCTGCGTATGCGCCCGGAGGAATCCAGGGGAAGCGCTGCGGGACTGCGACATCGCGGGACGGTATGATCTCCAGCCGCTCGTCCATGTCTCTCCGCTGGAGGACGCTTACGATCCGGCTGCAGACATTGCAGCTGCCATCGTAGACAACGGTGTACTCGCGCTGGCCGACCTGGGCGGTCACTTCGTTCGCGGCGCCGGCTGCTGCTGAGTCAGACAGTGAAGCGTGCCAAGCCCCCAGACCAGGTCTACTGAATGAATTCCGACGATCTCCCTGACGGGAAATTCCGCCGCGATGATGTCGAGTGCGACCCGATCCATCGGGTCGTTGAACGTCGGCACCAGAACGACGCCGTTGGCGATGTAGAAATTGGCGTAGCTGGCGGGCAGGCGCTGTCCTTCCATCATCACCGGGCGGGGATACGGAAGCTTCACGACGCGAAGCGGCCGCTCCGCCGCGATCGCCTCGAGACGTTTCAGGTTATCGACTGAAGGCTTGTGATTGGCATCGCTTCGATTTTCCTCGAACGCGAGCAGCACGGTGCCGGGTGAAGCAAAGCGCGCGATGTCGTCGATATGTCCGTGCGTATCGTCGCCAGCGGAGCCCTTGCCGAGCCACACTGTTTCAGTTGCGCCGAGGTAATGCGCGAATGCCTCTTCGTACGACTCGCGCGTCATTCCCGGGTTGCGCACCTGGACGTCGCTCAGGAGCCACTCTTCCGTGACAAGCACGCGCCCCGCGCCATCCACCTCGATCCCGCCACCCTCGAGGACCAGCGGATTTCGATCGTCAGCCCGAAGAGCCTCGATACGCGGAAGTAGGGTAATCTGTTCTAGCGCCGCGCCGACCTCGTTGTCGAGTCGATAATTGTCGTATTTGGCCCAGGCGTTGAAGCGCCAGCTGACCATCTCGACGGAGCCGTCGTCGGTCCAGACGAAAGTTGGAGCCGAGTCCCGGAGCCATACACGGTCGGTGGGCACTACGTGCAGGCGGTATCCGTCCTCGGCGACGTGGTGCGCCGCGAGCATTGCCATGGCGGCGGCGCGGACATTCTCGTCGTTGCAGACAATTTCGACGCGCTCGCGAGTGTGGAGGGAACGGACGATCTCAGCGTACACCCATGGGATTGCGCCGAGCTTTCCCGGCCAGTCGGGCTCGTGATGCGGCCAGGCGATCCACGTGGCATCGTGCCGCTCCCACTCGGCGGGCATCGTGTAACGCGAGCGGGTGCTTCCCTCCGATTCGCCAGCCCGCGACATCGTCGCGGGCTTTGCGCCGGTCATCCTATGTAGCGATTGAGGATCGGCGCGTATGCGTCAATGCGGCGATCCCGCAGGAATGGCCAGTTGCGTCGCGTTTCTTCGATGAGCCCGCGGTCGCACTCGGCGACCAGCACAGCGGGCTTCCCGCCTGCCTCGGCGATGATTCTCCCGAACGGATCACACACGAAAGAGTGGCCGAAAAATTCGATTCCGTTCGTTCCCGCTTCATCTTCGTGACCGACACGATTCGGCGCCGCGACGAACACTCCGTTCGAGATTGCGTGAGCGCGCTGCGCCGTCCGCCATGCATCGAGCTGTGACTCGCCGAACTCCGCTTTCTCGGCCGGGTGCCAGCCTATCGCCGTGGGATAGAACAGGATCTCGGCGCCGAGCAAGGCATTGATGCGGGCCGCTTCCGGATACCACTGGTCCCAGCAGATCAGCACCCCGATCTTCGCGTAACGCGTCTTCCACACGCGAAATCCATGGGATCCCTTATGATCTCCGTCGTACTGGACGTGTGAGTCGCCGGGCGTGAAGTAATACTTCTCGTAGAACAGCGGATCGTCGGGGATGTGCATCTTCCGGTACACGCCGAGCAATGAGCCGTCGGCATCTATCACGGCCGCTGAATTCCGGTAGACCCCTGCAGCCTGCCGCTCGAAGATCGGCACGATGACAACGATCTCCATCTCTTTCGCGAGCGACTGCATGCGCTCGACCGTCGGCCCGGGGATCGGCTCCGCGAGGTCGAACCGGTCGCACTTTTCCGCTTTGCAGAAGTAGGGAGAATTGAAGAGCTCCTGCAGGCAGATTATCTGCGCGCCGCGGCCCGCCGCTTCGCGTATCCGGGCGACTGCGTGCTCGAGATTAGAGGCCGCGTCGGCGGTCACCGATTCCTGGACGAGTCCGATGGTGAATGGCGTGGTCATTGAAGTGAAAGGTGATAGGTTTATCCGGGCGCAGGAAGTAGCCGTGCGAGCCATCCGACGTACTCATTTCTTATTCAGTCAGCGTTGATGGAAAACGAGTCCAACCAACACGAGTCCGACCAACACTCCGTGGGCGAGACACCCGGCATCAGAGTCGGTGGAGAGCGGCGCTCGCGCCGCAGCGCCGCGCACACCAGCGCATTCCGCGCCATCAAGGCACGACACTCGGGCGATCGAAGCCGTATGGAGATTTTCGCGGCGCGACTGACTGATATTGCGAGCAGCACTGGTTTCTTCTTCTTCCACGTTTTCGCTTTTGCGGCGTGGATCATCTGGAACCTCGGGCTGTTCGGACTGCCCCAGTTCGACCCCTACCCGTTCGGTCTCCTGACGATGATCGTTTCGCTCGAGGCGATATTCCTTTCGACCTTTGTCCTCATGAGCCAGAGCCGCGAATCGGCAATCGGCGAGCTGCGGGAAGAGCTGACGCTACAGATCAACCTGCGCATCGAAGAGGAGGTGACGAAGACGCTGCACCTCGTCGCCGGCCTCTACACCAGGCTCGGCTACACCATGGGAGAGGATCCCGAGCTGCGCGAGATGTTGCGTCCGCTCGATCCCGAGCAGATCGAGAACGAGGTTACGGAGCAGATCGAGGAATCAATACCCCGCCTGCATTTCAAGAAAAAAGAAAATCGCGGCGCCTAGGCCGACACGAGCTGGCGCAGCACGTACGGCAGAATCCCGCCGTGCCTGTAGTAGCTCATCTCCTCCGGTGTATCGATCCGCGAAACAGCGCTGAACGTCTTGACCGTTCCATCGTCCGTCTTCGCCCTCACCGTGAGCTTGGCCTTCGGACGCATGTCCCCGGCGAGACCCAGAATCTCGTAAGTCTCGAATCCCGTTAATTCGAGCGTCGCGCGCGTCTCGCCATCCACGAACTCGAGGGGAAGCACGCCCATCCCGACCAGGTTCGAGCGGTGAATTCTCTCGAACGATTCGGCGATAACAGCGCGGACGCCGAGCAGCAGTGTGCCCTTGGCCGCCCAGTCGCGCGACGATCCGGTGCCGTACTCTTTGCCGGCGATTATCACCAGCGGCACGCCCTGACGCTGGTACTCCATCGAGGCATCGTAAATCGATGACGCGTCGCCTCCGGGTGTCGTCGTTGTCCACCCGCCCTCGGTTCCCGGCGCGAGCTCGTTTCTGAGCCTGATGTTCGCGAACGTGCCGCGCATCATCACTTCGTGGTTCCCGCGCCGTGCGCCGTAGGAATTGAAGTCGAGGGTCTTCACTCCCTGCGCGATGAGCCATTTACCCGCCGGGCTCGCGGCGGGAATCGAGCCGGCCGGAGAGATGTGATCCGTTGTAATCGAGTCGCCGACCATCGCGAGCGCGCGAGCACCCGCTATCGATCTCACTCCCGGCGGCGTGAGCGTCATGCCGTCGAAGAACGGCGGATTCTTCACGTAGGTAGAGGTTTCATCCCAGGCGTAGAGATCGCCCTCGGGTACGGGGAGGGAGCGCCAGCTGTCGTCGCCGCGGAAGACATTGGCGTACTGGTCGCGAAACATTTCGGCCTTCACCGAGCGCAGAATCTCCTCCTCGACTTCCTTTGGCGCAGGCCATAGATCCCGGAGAAAAACAGGCCCGTTCGTTCCAATACCGAGCGGCTCGGTGTTGAAGTCGATGTCCATCCTTCCGGCGAGAGCGTAGGCAACGACGAGTGGCGGCGAGGCCAGATAATTGAAGCGTGTGAGAGGGTTGATTCGTCCCTCGAAGTTTCTGTTTCCCGAGAGTACCGCGGCAACCACGAGCTTGTGCTCCTCGACAGCGTCGGCAATAGGCTGCGGCAGGGGCCCTGAGTTGCCGATGCACGTGGTGCACCCGTAACCGACGACGTTGAACCCGAGCTTGTCGAGGTCGTCCATCACGTTCGCTTTACGGAAGTAGTCGGTGACCACCTTCGAGCCGGGGGCGAGGCTCGTTTTCACCCACGGCTTCGTTTTCAGTCCCGCAGCAACCGCGTTGCGCGCGAGGAGTCCAGCCGCGAGCATCACACTCGGGTTCGATGTGTTCGTGCAGCTGGTGATCGCGGCGATGACCACTGCACCGTGACGCAGTCCGAACGACTCGCCGTTCATCGTCACCTGTACAGCCGACTGCTCGCCCGCCTGCTCCTCGTGATTTGCGGCGATCACCGTATGCGAAAGCTGTGGCGACGCGGCGACAGACATTGCCTGTCGCGCAGCCGCGGCGGCCGCCAGTGTTCCCGTCCGATCGAGGTCAGCGTGCAGCGCCTCGCGAAACATCGTCTTTGCGTGCTTGAGCGGCACGCGGTCCTGCGGCCGCTTCGGCCCGGCGAGGCTTGGCTCGATGCTGCCGAGGTCGAGCTGGAGCGTATCCGAGAAAACCGGATCGGGCGTATCGTCCGTGCGATACAATCCCTGGGCCTTTGTGTACGCCTCGACGAGCATGGCCTGCTGCTCGTCGCGCCCGGTGAAGCGCAGGTATTTGACCGTTTCCGCATCGACCGGGAAGAACCCCATCGTCGCACCGTATTCGGGCGACATATTGCCGATTGTCGCGCGATCGGCCAGCGAGAGTGACGACAATCCGGCGCCATAGAACTCGACGAACTTCCCGACGACTTTCTTCTTGCGGAGCTGCTCGGTGACTGTGAGCACGAGATCGGTTGCAGTTGCGCCGGGCGGCAGCTTGCCGTGGAGCTTGAATCCCACGACTTCAGGAATCAGCATCGATACGGGCTGTCCGAGCATTGCTGCTTCCGCCTCGATTCCCCCGACGCCCCAGCCAAGGACGCCGAGCCCATTGATCATCGTCGTGTGCGAGTCGGTGCCGACGAGAGAATCCGGATATGCGAGTGTCTCGCCATTCTCTTCCTGTGTGAAAACCGTCTTGGCGAGGTATTCCAGGTTTATCTGATGAACGATGCCCGTGCCCGGCGGAACTACACGGAAGTTCCGAAACGAGTTCTGACCCCAGCGCAGGAACGCGTAGCGCTCCTTGTTGCGCTCGAACTCCTTTCCGGTGTTGATGAAGTACGCCGCTTCAGTGCCGTATTCATCAACCTGCACCGAGTGGTCGATGACGAGATCGACCGGTTGAAGCGGATTGATCTTCCTCGGATCACCGCCGAGCTTCGCGAGGGCGTCTCGCATCGCGGCGAGGTCGACCACGGCTGGAACGCCGGTGAAATCCTGGAGGAGAACCCGGGCGGTTCGAAATGCGATCTCCTTCTCGACGTTGCCTCTCACGTTCCATTTGGCGAGGGCCTCGATGTCAGCCGGCTTCACGAACTTCCCGTCCTCATTGCGGAGGAGATTCTCGAGGAGGATTTTGAGGCTGAACGGGAGGCGGGCGGCGTTGCCGCCGGAGAGTGAGTCGAGGGAGTCGAGCCGGTAATACGTGTACTGCCGTCCGCCGACTTCGAGTGTCGTGCGGCTGCCGAAAGAATTCGGGTTTGTCATTTGTCTTTCTCTGGAACAGGCCGCGCCGTGCGCGTGCCGGTTGTTCGCGGAGCCACTGCCGGACTGTAGATAGTTCGCTCCGGCAGGCTACGCTAAATCTAGCACATTTCTCGGTTGCTCTTGTCTTTACGCGGCGCCCGCGCTTTCAGCCGGCGGAACCTCCAGTGCCTCAGGCGGATTCTCCATCCTCGCCCCCTCGGCCGGCGTCACTTCAATGGCGTACGTCGGGCAGTGCTGCACGAAATCACCATCGGCCGGCGACCACTCGACGTTTGGAGTCCACGGCACCGCCTTCCCGAATTCGTCCATCGCCATCGCTTGCGGTGCGAGCGCAGCGCACAGGGTGCAGCCGATGCATTTGTCCCGGTCTACCGTGATCCGCATCGAGCGCAGGGGGAAGATCCCGGTCCCGGCACCGAGCGTGCTCTCGAATCCCTCGAGCGCCTCCGTCGCGGCGCGATAACCGGCGTCCATCAGCTCGTCTGCATGGGTGAAGCTGAACCACCCGATGTGCGTCACCCTCGGCCGGATCAGCGTCATCGGCGGCCCCGCCCAGTGCTCCAGAGGCGCCAGCTGAAGCGCGTGCATCATCGTCGTGGCGGCTCGCATGTAGATCGCGCTGAACCCGTGTTTCGCGATGTCCTTCTCGGTGAGCAATGCGCTGCTTCCAGTGTCGACGGCGATAACCGCGTCCATTCCTCGTCCGGCAATCGCAACCGGAAGGTTGTCAATAACTCCGCCGTCGACGCAGGGCCGTCCGTCGACGTGACCCGGCGGATAAAAACCCGGCAGTGCGCACGACGCGTAGACTGCATCGGCGATCTCAACGTCCTTCAATCCGGGGAGTCCCCACACCACCTGCGTTCCACGCTGAAGATCGACGGTGTTCACGAGGAGCGTGTTGGCGAGCTCGTGGAATTTCCCCTTTGGCGCAACCGCCGCGCACAGTTCGCGCAACGGCTTCTCCAGATAAATTGCCGGCAAGTGCATTCGGTCGAGCACCATTCCGAGCCTGTTGAGGCGGAACAAGTCGCTTCGCTTGAGAGCGCGCGCCCGGGCAGCCATGTCGTCAATGGGCATTCCTCCCGCGGCGGCAGAGGCGATGAGCGCGCCGATACTCGTTCCGGCATAAACCGCTGGCACTATGTCCCGCTCGGCGAGCGCCCGCAGTACGCCGACGTGTGCGAACCCTTTCAGCCCGCCGCCTCCGAGCACGAGCGCGATGCGCGGTCGCGGCTGGGTCGATTTACGAGCGCGCCGCGATGAAGTCTTGCGCTTCGCCTTCAGGCCCGACTCCCGCGAGTCATCCGACTCCGACATTTCGTGTGCACGCTATAATGTTATCAGTCCACCTCAGCCTCTGGATAAACGAGACTTGTCCACGAATCAGCTGCTCGCGTTCCGCGAAGAATTTCCGATTCTCGAGAAGACGACCTACCTCGTGTCGAACTCCCTCGGTCCGATGCCGAGGACGGTGCCCGGGAAGCTCGCCGAATACGCGCGCGACTGGGGTGGCCTCGGCGTAAAAGCCTGGGCACGCGGCTGGTGGGAAATGCCAGTTCAAGTCGGAAACGAGATCGCGCCTCTGATGAACGCCGGCGCCGACGAAGTCGTGATGATGCCCAACGTATCCATTGCTCAGTCAGCCGTCGCATCGGCGATGGATTTCTCGGCCGACAGAAATACGATCGTGATGACGGCGCTGGACTTTCCATCCGTGCTCTACGCGTATCATGCGCTGGCCGAGAAGTTCGGCGCGCGTGTGGTGGTCGTGGAATCCGGGGACGGCATCGGTATCGACCAGGAGAAGCTCCTCGCGGCGATCGACGAGAGGACGAAGCTCGTGGCTGTATCGCACGTGATCTTCAAATCGGCATTTGTCATGGACGCGAACGCCATTTGCCGACGAGCCCACGAGATGGGGGCGCTGGTCTCGCTTGATGCGTTTCATTCGGTAGGCATTCTGCCCGTCGACGTCAAAGCGAGCGGCGTGGACTTTCTGACCGGCGGCGTTCTGAAATGGCTGTGTGGTGGTCCGGGGGGCTGTTTTCTCTACGTCTCACCTCGTGTGCGCGACCAGATGGCGCCCGCCATCACCGGATGGCAGGCGCACGCGCGTCCGTTCGCGTTCGAGGAGCAGATGGAGTACACGTCGGGTCCGTTCCGCTGGCTGAACGGCACGCCAGTCATTCCCGCGCTTTATGCCGCCGCGGAGGGGCCGCGAATACTCCGTCGAGCCGGAATGAAAGCAATTCGCGCGCGGAGCACCGAGCTGACGTCGCGTCTGATTGAGCTTGCCGACGAGCGCGGCTTTCGCGTCAATGCGCCGAGGGATCCTGAGCGCCGGGGAGGCACCGTAGCGATCGATGTCGATCATGGCTACGAAGTTGCTCAGGAGTTGCTCGCTCGCGAGATCCTCGTCGACTACAGAGTGGGGGCGGGCATCAGGGTCGCTCCCCATTTCTTCACTCGCGACGAGGAGATCGAGGAAGTCGTCGGCTCGATCGCAGAGATTCTGGAGAGTGGAAAGTGGCAGCGTTTCAGCGAGCAAACGGCCGTCGTGACGTGAGTCCAGGCAACGACCGGAACGCTTTTTCGTGATCGTTCAGAAAAGCGGAGGTGGTCTGCGGAAAAACTCTTCGAACCCTTAGCATTTCGGCTTGAACAAAACGGCGCTTCGATAGTACAATAGGGCAACTCGATCAGTCGGAGGTAATAACCCGCCATGGCTACCCCGTTTCTGAGTTCCGAGGAGTATGATGAGAGAGCGCATCAGTTGTACAACGAAGGCCAGTACGACGAGGCGTTGGACGTACTTCGCGAGGGGCTCGCACTCTACCCGAATTCGGTAGAGCTGCACATTGGCGTCGGTTACGCGTACCACGCGCGCGAAGAATTCGCGTGGGCCCGCCGCAGCTTCGAGGAGGCACTCGTCCTCGACCCCGAACATGAGGACGCGCTAGCCGGACTCGGTGAGACCCTTCTCAAATTCGGCCAGCAAGCCGCGGCCCTCAAGAGTTTCCATCACACGCTCGAGCTCGGCTATGAGGACGACATCGAGCTCATGCTGCAGATCGGCCGGGCGCTTTTCCGCGAAGGACTGATCGACGAATCCCGCGAATACTTCGAGATCGCGGCGCGGCAAACACCCGATTCCGCCGAAGCCGTTTCCTGCATCGGCTACGCCCAGCACCGCGCGGGCGACGACGAGTCGGCCATTGCCACGCTTCGGCGGGCTCTCAAAATCGACGAGGACCACACTGAAGCGCGGATTTACCTCGGAAACATCTTTTACGACCGCGGGGACTACGAGGCCGCGCTGTACCATCTGGATCGGACGTCCCCCGACGACCACTGGGACGAATTGGGCATCTGGCGCCTGATAGAATTGAAGAAGATGGTCTACCGTTTGCGAGACAACGACCCGGAGCTCAAGCCCTGGGAGGAGCGCCTCGCCGAGCTGGCGGGCGAGCCCGACGATATCGACGAGATGCTCGCCGAGATCGAAGCCAGGGCCGCCGAGTCGGCAGATAACGACGCGCGCGGACAGCTCGAGCTGTTCGGCGCACTTCTCGGCAGCTTCGCAAAAGAGAAGCTCCTGGGGCCGACAGCGCACTGCATCACGATCGACGAGGATCACTCGTTCGAGGGAACCTGGGAGGAGATTCTGCTGAAGCTGAGCGACGCACGGGGCGGGGAAGCAGGCGGAACCATCAAGGAGTTCATGGTGAACGAGGCGCGTCGAGGCTACTCGCTCACCGGTTGCACCATCCCCACCGAGGATGCGGAGAGCTTTATCCGCGGAAGTGCCGATGCCGGACTTCTGCGGATAGTCAGATGAACGCAAATCAGCAGTCCGCTCTAGCCGCGCTGCGGGCGGTGTCACCGATTGCAGGGCGGCTCGATCGCTCACGCGATGGTGAGGATCGGGCAGCAGACATTCTGGAGCTCTGGCAGGGAACGGAGACGGCACTTCGCGCGTTGATGGGCGGGTCGTCGCTCGGAGGCCAGGCTTTGATCCGCGAGCTTCGCCAGCTCGAGCTCATCTCGCTCGGCCAGGCCTATGCGCTTCTAGAATTCCTGGGCGCGCGCGACCGTGCCAACCGTACGACATACCGCGCCACCGATAACGACGTCGCAGTCGCACGCGAAGGCTTCCGGCAGCTCGAGGCCGGACTGGAGGCTGGAGCTGTCGAGGCTCCTCCACTTCCCCCGCGTCCAGGCGAGGTTGCGGCAGGCGCGGCTGCCGGCGCTGCGGCAGGCGCCGCGGCGAGCTCGCCCTATGCGCCCGGCGGTTATACGCGCGACCGCACGTCGCCCGTCTCTCCGTTCGCCCCCGGCGTGTACCGCTCGACGCCGGGAGCAACGCCGCCGCCGGAGTATTCGACGCCGGTAGAGCCGGCTCCGACCTACGCGTCCGCCACGCGGCGCATACCGCAGAACCTGTGGTTCATTCTGTCCGTGGTCGTGATAATCGTCGGCTCAATCGGAGCATATGCGCTGATTGCAAGACGCAGCGATCCGGCGAAGATCATGGACGAAGCGGTGACGATGATGCAGACGGGGCGGCGTGAAGCCGCGCGCGGAGAATTCTCACGGATCGTTCGCGAGCATCCGGAGCTTGCGACCCCGCACGTATTTCTCGCCCGCATGGCGCGCGAGGACGGCGATGTGAACACGGCGCGCCGCGAGCTGGAAGCTGCCATCCGTCTCGAGCCGAAGAACGCAATAGCGCTCCGCGAGATGGGACTGATCCTTTTCTCGACCGGGGATTACGAGCTCTCGCGCCGATTCTTCGTTCGCGCGGTGCAGGTGAACCCGGACGACAAGAGCTCGCAGGGCTACCTGGGCTGCGCCATGGCACGACTCAACAGGCTGGAGGAAGCGCAGCGCTTCCTGAGCCGCGCCGGACCCGGCGTCTGGAGCTCGTGCATGCAGCAGCCATTGCAGCCGTTGTGATCGAACTCAAGAACACCTCTAAAACCTATCGCCCCCTGTTCGGCCGCTCGGTAACGGCGGTCGTTGATTTCTCGCTCGATATTGCCGAAGGCGAAGTCCTCGGGATCGCCGGGCCCAACGGGGCGGGAAAGAGCACGTTGCTTTCGCTTCTCCTCGGCTATCTGAAACCGACGAGCGGCACGGTCCTGATTCGCGGAATGGATCCGCGCGCATTCATCGAGAAAAACGGCATCGGCTATCTGTCGGAGCTCATGTCGATCAACCCGAACTGGAAGGCGGAAGATGCGCTGACGCGGTTCGCCACGCTCGCCGCGGTGCCGCCGCGTGAAATCCCGACTCGTGTGAACGCCGTGATCGAGGAGCTCGGAATCGGCGAGCATCGCGATAAGAAGATCAAGGCGCTGTCCAAGGGAAATCTGCAGCGGCTGGGAGTGGCACAGTCCCTCCTGCGCGACGAGCAGATAATGATTCTCGACGAGCCGACGCACGGCCTCGACCCCGTGTGGACACAGCGATTCCGGGGAATCGTCGAAGGGCTCCGGCGGCCGGGACGGACAATAATCATCGCCTCGCACAATCTCGATGAGCTGCAGCGGCTCGCCGACCGCGTCGCAATCATCGACCGTGGCCGGCTTCAACGCCTGGTTCAGACGGGCTACGACGAGGCGACTGACACCGGCGGCAAGTATCGCCTGTCGATCGCCGCCGGGGCGCCCCGTGTGAGGGAGTTTTTTCCGGCTGCGGTCGATACCGGCGAGGGCGAGTTTGAGCTTTCAGTAGGAAGCGTCGTCGAGCTCAACGCCGCGCTCTCGCGGCTCATCGCAGGGGGGGTGCTGATTGCCGCGGTCATGCCCGCGCGTTCCGTGCTCGAGCAGCAATTCCGCGAAGCAGTAGGAGAACAGAACTGATGGCGCAGAACCTCACACGCTATGCGTACTGGCACTTCCGCGACTTCGTGAGAGAGCGCGGACTGGCGCTGATAATCACCAGCGTGCTGCTGGGGTTCACGGTGGTCGCACCGATGCGGGCGATGCTCGGCTCGAATATCGGCGAGGCCGATGCGAAGCGCATTCTGATACTCGCGCTTCCGCAGGTCGTTTTCATCGCCGCGTTCATCGCCTTGAATGGAATCGTCTCGACCGACAGGAAGCTCGGCTATTATCGCTTTCTATTCTCCAAGCCCGTCAGTATCCCCGCGTACTACACGCAGTACTTCGTCGTCTCCGTCGTTGGATTTCTCACGGTTTTCGTTTTCCTCCTCGGCGTCTTTGCGATTGTCATCAGACCAATCAATCCGGTCGGTGCGCTCGCGTTCTGCGCGCTCGTGTATCTCTCGTTCGGGGGGATTGCGTTTCTCGTCTCCAGCCTGTTCAGGTACGACTGGCCGATTCTCGCGGGGATTTACCTCGGGTCCGCCCTGGTGAACGGATTCTGGGGACTGGAAACAGGCTGGAAGCTCTTCATCCGCAACATCCTTCCGCCCCTGCACCAGCTGTCGCCCAACGACCTCGTCAATCTCGGGACGGTGGACACCCGGGCAGTTGTGTGGCTCCTCGGCTACAGCGCGATCTGCTTTGTCGCGGGACTCGTCGTCCTCTGGAAACGCCCAATCGGATGATCGGAAACGGTAGCGTCCCGATGACTTTCACTCGCGTGGCTCGCCGCCGCTACCGACAGTGGCTGCGCTGATAGAGCCAGGCTCGGTCGAGCGAGCCGTCCTCCCGAACGGATTGACGGTCCTTCTCCGGTCGGATCACTCAGCTCCGGTCGTCGCGATCGTGACGCATGTGAAAGCGGGTTACTTCGACGAGACCGACGACATCGTGGGGATCGCCCACGTTCTCGAGCACATGTTCTTCAAGGGAACGAATCGACGCGGCGTTGGCGAGATCGCGAAGGAGACAAAGGCGAGCGGCGGGTATCTGAACGCCCATACGATCTATGACAGCACAACGTATTACACGGTGCTTCCTTCGTCCGGCCTCGCGGCCGGACTCGACATCCAGGCCGACGCATACGCGAACTCCGCAATAGACGCCGCCGAGCTCACGAAGGAGCTCGAGGTGATCATCCAGGAAGTGAAAAGAAAAACGGACACGCCGGGCGCTCTCGCCGTCGAATCGCTCTACGAGCTGATACACGACGCGCATCGTATCCGCCGCTGGCGCATCGGCCACGAACCCGGCCTTCGCAGCTTGAGCCGCGAAGACCTTGTCGGGTTCTACCGGAACTTCTATCAGCCGTCCAACACCATCCTTTCGATAGTCGGCGATTTCGATACAGCGCAGACGCTGTCGCGTGTGTCGGATCTCTATGGACCGCTTCCGGACTCATCGCCGGCGCGCAATCCCGGGCCGGCTGAGCCGCCGCACGATGACTTTCGTTATCGGGAAATGTCCGGCGACATTTCCCAATCGCAGCTGGTGTTCGGATGGCGCACTCCACGTACCTTGCACGAGGATACTGCGGCGCTGGATGTAGCGGCTTCACTGCTCGGCACCGGCCGCGCTTCGCGGCTGTACCGCGCTCTGCGGGAGCGACAGCTCGCCTCGTCGGTCACGGCCTACAACTATACGCCGACCGAGCTCGGTGTCTTCGTTGTGCACGCTGAGACCAATCCCGAGCGCGCGGAGGAGGCGGCGCTCGCAATTGCGGCACAGATGCGCGCGCTCATCGAGGGCCCCATTCCCACCGCCGACCTCGAGCGTGTTCGCCATGTCTTCGAGGCTCGCTGGATCCGCCGCCTGGAAACCATGGAGGGCCAGGCAAACTATCTGCCCGAGTGGGAAGCTCTGGGAAGCTGGGAGATTGGTGAGGACTACAAAGCAGCATTCATGTCCGCGACAGCCGCCGATGTCAGGAGAGTAGCGGAGCGTTACCTCACGACGGAGCGCGCAGGTGTTGTGCTGTACCGTCCAGGTGCCTCTCCTGCCGTGGCGTCAGGTATGGATGAGATGCTCGGCATACTTCGCGGCAAGCCCGCCCGGCCGCTCGAGTCGCTGCCGCCTCGACGCCGGGCTCCGCTCACGCCTGGCGCGACCGCGCCGGCGTTCGAGCGTGAAGAGGCCGGAGTCTCCGTCTTTCGAGCTCGCAGCGGCCTTCCAGTGCTGGTGCGTCCAAAGCGCGGCTCGGCGATCGTCCACCTCGGTGTATTCGCTTCCGGAGGTGCCCGCGACGAGCCCGGTGAGCTGAAGGGAATCACCACGCTCGTCGCGCGCTCGATGCTCAAGGGAACGCGGCGGCGAAGCGCCGCTCAGCTCGCGGAAGATGTCGAGATGCTCGGTGGCAGACTCAAGGCCGGCGTAGCACTGGAAGGTTTCGGATGGACGCTGTCGGTCCCCGCGCGGCATCTCGCCGCGGCGGCGGAGCTCCTCGGCGATGTCGTTCAGAATGCGGCGCTGGGCGAAGACGCGATCGAGACCGAGCGCGCAGTTGCAGTCGCGGACGTCGTTGCGATGCGCGACGACATGTACAGGTATCCGGTTCGCCTCGTCATGTGCGCTGCGTTCAAGGGTCATCCGTATGCGGTTTCGTCGCTCGGCACCGAGCGCTCGCTGCGCGAAGTCTCGGTACGCAGCGTTCGGGACTGGTATCGCTCACGCGTTCTGAAGGGCACGCTGGTCGCCGGCATTGTCGGTGATGTCGATCCGGCGGAGGCCGCGCGCATCGTTGCTGGTGAGTTCGGATCGCTTTCAGCATCCACGCCACTCCCGTTGCCGTCGCCGGAGTGGCCCGCGGAAATGTCCGCGCGGGATGATTCACGCGACAAGGCACAGACGGCGCTTGCGATAGCATTCCCCGGCCCGGCGCGCAGAGATCCCGATCGGTTCGCCGCCCGCATCGTCGCCAGCATCGGCAGCGGCCTGGGCGGCCGTTTCTTCGATGAGCTGCGGGATCGTCAGTCGCTCGCCTATACGGTGCACGCGTTCAACAGCGAGCATCAGCTTGCGGGCGCATTTGTGGCGTACATCGCTACTTCCCCCGAGAAGGAAGATGTTGCCCGCGCCGGGCTCCTCGCCGAGTTCGAGAAGTTGCGCCGGGAGCCTGTGACGACCGACGAGCTGGATCGCGCAAAGCGATACGCGATCGGATCGCGCGCAATACGTCAGGAACGCGGCGGCGCTATACTCGGTGACATGATGGACGCGTGGATGCTCGGCACGGGGCTGTCGGAGCTGGAGGAGCATGACGCCCGCGTTTCGGCCGTCACGGCCGATGACGTGCTCCGTCTGGCTCAGGAGTACTTCGATCCGGCACGGCGAGCTGAAGGAATCGTCAGAGGAGTTGGAAGGACGGTCTAAAATCAACTGATAAAGGCAAGGTATCAGTTGACCTTATCTAACAGCAGTTTCCTTGAGCCCGGTCTGAGCCCGCCTGACAGCCGCGACTGAGGATCGCAGCCGGCCACCGGGCGCCCGGAGTCCTCGCATTGCGTCGTAATCCCCGGCTTCGTAAACGATCAAGCCCTTGATCGATGGTTGACTCGTCGCCCAGGCGAGCACGCCCCAGAGTGACAGCTCCTGATTCGTCTCCCCGTGAGCGATCGGATACCCTCCGGCCGCGAACACCCACGCCGGCTTGGGCCGCGCCGTAAACGGCCGCATCCACCTCTGCGCGACGCGCATGTGAGTGTCGAGTGAGCGCGCGCCGTCGAACCCGGGCATCAGTGAAAAACCGACGATGTCGATGGGTGAGCCGCGCGATGCCGCCCACGCGAAAAGAGTGCTGTCCCGCGCACCGTAGCTCGACGCGGCGAAGGCGACGCGTATCCGCGGGTTCACGTGGTGTGCTATCGCCGCCGCGCGCGTCAGATAATCGATCCAGTACTCGGGCTCCTGTATACCGAGAGCCCTCGACCCCGCGGCGTATGGCTCGAGCGCGGGAATGAGGATATCCGGACGCAGTCGTCGTGAAATGCGGTCCACGTCGGCCAGTCGCTTTCTCGTGTATTCCGCCTCAGACTCGCGAAACTGGCGAGTCGCGTCGGGGGGATAGCCGAGCGCGATGATGATCCGGACACTGTCCGCGCGCCGGACGTCGACTGTACTGGCAATCGAGTCGAGTGAGGAGAGTCGAGCGCCGCGCGCGTCGACCACGATCGACACGGCATCGAGGCCGAGCGAGTCCGCCAGTTTCGCGTCCTGCTCGAGCGCGAGCGGTGGAGGTGGTCCGTCGAGGTCGGGGAAGATCTTCAGGCCCAGCTCGAAGTCGCCCTCAGGGTGCTCCTGCAGCTGCTCCTTCGCGTACTTCTTGTAGCTGCGCATAGTCTCGAAGGCGCTCGGCATCTCGATCAGGACAAGGCCCGCCATGGCAGCGACCGATGCCGCGATGAGGCCGCGGATTATTCCGCTCATTCGCCATCGTGCCGGCAGTGACGGCGAAAGCACCGGCACCATGAGATATGCAGCGCTCCACAGCGCGGCGGGACCGAAGAAAAATCCAAGACTGGCCGTCTGCGCCGCCGACAGAGCCAGCGAGAATTCGGGGGGCGATCCACCCTTCGACACTACGTACCGCGCCACGACGACCACTGCGATTATCGCGTTGTAAACGGCGACAGGAACGCCGAACCAGGGCGTGACGAACCGGCGGCTGAGAGCGTACGCGGACTGAATTGCACAGAGGCACGCGGTGACGGGCCAGATCCAGGAAATGGGCTGGATAGCTCGTCCGTAGAGAATCGACGCAGCTGAATACGCGACTATGAGGGCGGGAAGAAGCAGCAGGCCCGCGAACGCGGTAATCGCTGCGAATGACCGGGGTGCGCGGCGCAGCTGCGCTACTCTTCCCGCGACCAGGACGTCCCACATGATGAGAATCGCCGCCACCGCGGCAAAGGCGACGGCGAGCAGGTGGTCACTGTTCAGCGCGGCTGACACGGCCGGAACCTAGGTGTCACGCAATGAGGTGGCAAGCACATCACAGCGCATCTAGCTTTGGCAGATGAAGCGCGGCGCATTGTTAAATCTTCCCAACAGCATCTCGCTTTCACGCCTCATCCTCGCGCTTGCGTTCGTTTTGGTCGACGGCCGATGGGAGCGCACGTTTCTCATTCTCGCTGCCGGCGCAACGGATTTTCTCGACGGCTGGTTCGCGCGCATGGGAAACAGCTCATCCGTTGCCGGCGCACTGATCGATCCGTTCGCCGACCGTGTCTTCGTCCTTACCGCAATTTCGGCTTACCTGATCGACGGCATTCTGTCGACCGCGCAGTTTTTCATTTTTCTGTCGCGGGATATTGCCACAGCGGTCGGCTTTGTGGTGGCACGATTCATTCCCGGCCTCGGCGCGTCCGCCTTTCAGGCTCGAATGCTCGGGAAAACCGTCACGATGCTGCAGCTCGTAGCTCTCGTTGCCGTGCTTCATTTCGAGAGCGCTACCGGACCCCTCATCGCAATCATCGGCTGTGTTTCCGCCATCTCGATCATCGACTATACGATCGCCCTTTCGCGAGCGAGGTCGCGGGCCAGGCAGGCGTCGCGATGAGCTTGCCATCGCGCACAGCGACTTTCGTCCTGTGCGCGGTTACATCGCTCTTTGCGTCCGGCAGGGCAGAGGCGCAACAACCGCCCGCACCTCCGCCACCCGAAAATCGCCCGGGCAAGGTCGCCCCTGAAGTACGGCTGGACGCAATCATCGCCACCCTGAGCGCCCTCCACGCGGGCGCAGGCTTCACCACCGCTGCGGGGACTTACGTTCGCACCGGAGCGGTGGCCGGCGTAGGATTCAGTCGCGATGGGCTGAGCGGGAGGCTCGACGGCATGGCCCGATTCCATTTCGATCCTTTCAGGCAGAGTCGCTGGGCGCCGTATGGAGGTGGCGGGCTGTCGGGAAGGTTCGACCGCGGCGAAAAGGCGCGAGCGTATCTCATGTTGCTGCTCGGTCTGGACGGACCCGATTACAGCGGGGCTACGCCTTCATTCGAGCTTGGATTGGGGGGCGGAACACGCATTGGCGTGATTGTCCGCCGAGCCACTGCGGAGCGGCGATAATCCGCGCTCCGGCAGGGCATGGGGGCTTCTAGACTGCTGTCTTGACTTTGGCGGGCTGAATGAAGCGCTCGCCGAGAACGCGCAGCTGGGCGATCTCTTCCTCGCTCAGCTCATGGTACCGGTCGGCCAGGTACGCCATCGTGCCGTCGAACCACTCCTGCTGATCTTCGGCGGCCGCACCGATAACTCCGCACTTCATGATATGCTGGAACATCTCGTCGCGCGCCTCGACAAACGGCGCTGCAGCCGGCGCGACCTCTCTCCTGTATTTCCTCTGAGTCTTCATCAATTCTGGTTGAATGTTGGTGATTCTGATACCCAAATCTAACGGATAAGTGCCGCGAATTGCTGTAAACGCCGCGTTTCAGTCATTGTCGGCCTCAGGAATTGCTCGCCAGCGAGCCACTCATCCGCTAAGGGTCAGGCAACGGCGCGCTTCCTCATGAAGTCGAGCAGCATCTCAACCAACCGCTCAGGGTTTTCCTCCGGCAGCAGCCGGCCGACTCCCGGCATTCGTACCAGCCGACCGTCGGGCAGGGCATTCGCCAGTTTTTCGGCTACCCGGCCTTCCACGAATGGATCTTCCTCTCCCCAGAGAATGATCGAAGGAACGTGAATGCTGCGGAGATCGATGTCCTCCAGATCCTCGGCGCTGATCGAGCTGGCGAGTGCCAATAGATGATTCGTGCCGTCCTTCCCGACGAATGGGGCGAGATAGCGAGCAATAAGCTTTGTCGGCATGTGCTTCTCAGGATCGGAAACGCTCTTCTTGAGCACAGCCTCGATCAAGGGTGCGGCTCCCAGAATACCGCGCCTCGTACGGAAGGCGAATTTCGCAGTGTTCCGCTGCATCTGCGTTATGTCTTTCGCCGGCAGCTCGTCGAAGGCGGGAGGATTTATCAAAACGAGCTTTTCAACGCGCTCGGGCCGGGTTGCAGCGAGGCGCAGCGCGACATCGGCGCCGAGATCCACTCCCACGAGGACGCCGCGTGCCACTCGCAGCGCCGTCATCGCCGCGTCGAGGTACTCGGCTTGCGCCGCAATCCCGAAATCTGCGTCGAACGGGCGGTCGGATTCTCCATGCCCGAAGAGGTCAACCGCGTATGCCGTATGGCCGGCGTCCGTTATCGAAGGCGCGATGTTTCGCCACAGAAAACTCGAAGTGGCGAACCCGTGTATGAGAATTACCGCGGTGCCGCCGTGCCCGTACCTCTCTACGTGCATTGCTCCGGGCCCAACAGGAACGCGCAGCTCATCAGCTTGCATATCGATACCTCGTCAATAGCTTTTTTCTACCCTGCCGCCGGCCAACTTCGTGCCGCGCACATTCCTCGCTAATAACCACCCGTACAAATGGCCGCAAAACCACCGTCTGGAAGATCGAAGGACCGGCGTCCGAACGTCGTGCGCAACGCATCAACCCGGCCAAAGGGTTTTTATGCGATCCTCCTGCTCATCGCAGTTGCCGGCGCAAGCATACTCGCCTACACGATGACCCGCAAACCATCGACAGCCGCAGCCCCCGCCCCTCTCAGCGCCAGCTCGGCCACCGCCGGCCCGCCACAGGGATATCTCCTGGGCAAGGCTGATGCCCCGGTCAAGATTCTCGAGTTTGCCGACTTCGAGTGCCCGGCGTGCGGGCGTTTCGCGACCATCACCGAGCCGGATATTCGCACGCGCCTCATCGATACGGGGCTGGCGAGCTTCACCTACTACGACTACCCGCTGCCGCAGCATCTGAACAGCCAGTCAGCGTCGAATGCTGCCGCCTGCGCCGATGAGCAGGGCAAATTCTGGCCGATGCACGACCGGCTCTACGGAGCGCAGGATCAGTGGAACTCACAGGCAACGGATAACCCGAAGCCGATGTTCATGAGCTACGCATCGGGCATCGGACTCAACATGAGTCAATTCGAATCCTGCTACGACACCCGGAAGCACCAGAGCCGGATCGTCGCAAATTTCGCCGAGGGTGAGCGCCGGAGAGTCAACTCGACGCCGACGTTCATCGTCGGAGACAAGCAGGTGGCGAACGCCCTCTCTTACGACGAGCTGAAGGCGATGGTGGACGAAGCAGCGAAGAAATGACAAAAAGAATGATCGTGGCGACGCTCTCGCTCGCCGGGATCTTCGTCGCGCTGTACCTGCTTCTCTACAAGCTCGGGATTGTCGGAAACCTCGCCTGCAGCATCGGTTCGTGCGAAACGGTCAATCTCAGCAAATGGGCGACGTTTCTCGGCGCTCCGGTGGCGGCGTGGGGGGTCGGCTTCTACATCGTGATGTTCGTGCTGGCCCTCGCGAGTCTTCAGGACCGGTACGCCGAGTCGGTGGGGATGTCGAAGATTCTCGCCCTCGTCTCTGGCAGCGGCTTCGCTTTCTCGGCCTGGCTCACGTACCTGGAGTTGTTCGTGATCCAGGCGGTCTGTCAGTGGTGCGTGGTGTCAGCTGTCATCGTGACGATCATCGTCATTTTCGCGCTGCTGGATTTGCGGGACCGCTCTTCTGTCGCCGGGCTGGACTCGTCGACGCTTCAGGATCTGTGAGCTGGACACCGAGGCACCGATTGGGTTTTTCAGGCCCGCTTGACGTTCCTCGCTCGTGCTGCGGCGTCGTCGAGACGGAGGCGTGGCTTTACTTCCTCGTCTTCCTGGCCTTCCTCGCGAGCACGCCGGCGGAAGGGAACCAGATCACGTCCAAGGCTCACCAGCGCGCGCGTGGCGACGGTGCTTGCCAGCGGCTCGGGGATTCCCATCACCCTGATGTACGTGTCGATCGCCCGGTCGAATGAAAGATCCTCGGCAAGCGTGTCGACGAACATCAGGGCGTTGTCGACGTGGGCACGGATTATCGTCTCTTCGGCGCGGGCCTGCGACAGCCGCAGCCGCCTCTCCGCATTTGGATTGAGCTTGCGTCCAAAGATCGATTCAGGGAACAAACCACCGAACATGAAGCCTTCCTCTTTCTGGTTCTCGTCTTTCTTAATCTAAGGCACGGTTCATACCACGGTCAGATGCGCTGGTGCACTTCCGAATCGTCAGCTCTCCTGCCCTTCATACTGCTCCTTCAGACTTGCCACCACAGACGGATCAGCGAGAGTCGTAGTGTCACCGAGTATGCGACCCTCGGCGATATCGCGCAGAAGGCGCCGCATGATTTTTCCGGAGCGGGTTTTTGGCAGGTCTGCGGAGAAAAGGATGTCGTCGGGTCGGGCGAGAGCGCCTATCTTCCTCGCCACGAACTGCCTCAGCTCCTCGCCGAGCTCGGGGCTCGAGGTCTTCCCGTCCCGGAGCGTCACGAAGGCGGCGATCGCCTGCCCCTTGAGCTCGTGTGTCCGCCCAACCACTGCGGCTTCAGCAACCGCCGGATGCTCCACGAGAGCCGATTCCACTTCCATGGTTCCGATGCGGTGTCCGGCGACGTTCAACACGTCATCGACTCTGCCGAGGATCCAGAAATAGCCGTCTTCGTCACGTTTGGCGCCGTCGCCGGGAAAATAAAGATCGGGGCGGCCGGGCCATTTCGAAAAGTAGGTCTCGACGTATCGCGCATCGTCTCCCCAGATTGTACGCAGCATCGAGGGCCACGGCTGCGTCAGTGCGAGGAGTCCGCCTCCCACTTCGATTCTCGTGCCCTCATGGTCAAGCAGCTCGGCGGAATACCCAGGGAGCGCGCGCGTGGCGCTGCCGGGCTTGCATACGGTAACGCCGGGCAGTGGTGAGATCACGATGGCGCCTGTCTCGGTCTGCCACCACGTATCTACGATCGGACATCTGCTCCCACCAATGTGCTCGCGGTACCACATCCACGCTTCGGGATTGATCGGCTCGCCGACAGAGCCGAGGAGTCGTAAGCGCGACAGGTCGTGGAGCTTCGGATGCTCGGCGCCCCATTTCATGAATGCGCGAATGGCAGTCGGCGCGGTATACAGAATTGTCACACCGCGACGCTCGCAGATGTCCCAGAAGCGATCCTTCGCCGGCGTGTCCGGAGCTCCCTCGTACATCACGCACGTCGCGCCATTCGCGAGCGGACCGTATACGAGGTAGGAATGGCCCGTCACCCAGCCGATGTCGGCGGTGCACCAGAACACATCGTCGTCGCGGAGGTCGAAGACGATCTTCGTCGTCGAGGCTGCTCCCGTCAGATAGCCGCCTGTGGTGTGGACGATTCCCTTTGGCTTTCCTGTGGTCCCCGAAGTGTAGAGAATGAAGAGCACGTCTTCCGCGTCCATCGTCTCCGGCTCGCACTCGGCCGCGACTTCCGCGACGAGGTCGTGGTACCATAGGTCGCGGTCTTCTTTCATCGGGGCTTCGATGTCAGTGCCTTTTGCTCCCTCGGCAACCCGCCAGCGCTGGACGACGACGACTTTCTCGATAGACGGGGTGTCGTCGAGCGCTACGTCCGCGTTTCGCTTGAGCTGAATCACCTGACCGCGGCGATAGCTGCCGTCAGCCGTGATGAGGACTTTGCATTGTGCGTCGTTGATCCTGTCCCGCAGCGACTCGGGTGAGAAGCCGCCGAATACCACTGAATGAATCGCACCGATTCGGGCGCAGGCGAGCATCGCAATCGCCGCCTCGGGAATCATCGGCAGATAGATCGCGACGCGGTCGCCTTTTGTCACCCCGAGAGAGCGCAGCGCGGACCCCATCCGGGCGACCTCGGCGTGGAGCTCGGCGTAGGTCAGCGTGCGCTCATCGCCCGGCTCGCCTTCCCAGATTATGGCGGGCGCGCCACGACGTGGCCCGTCGAGATGGCGGTCGAGGCAGTTGACCGAGACGTTCAGCTTTCCGCCAACGAACCACTTCGCGTGAGGCGGCGTCCAGTCGAGAGCTTTGTCCCATTTGCGGATCCATTGCAGCTCGCCGGCCTTTCGCTCCCAGAAAGCGACGGGGTCGCGCGCGGCCTCGTCGTACACGTCGGTCGAGGAGACGATGGCGGACGCGCGAAACTCTTCGCTGGGCGGAAACTTCCGGTTTTCCTGAAGGAGAACGTCGATGTCGTTCATGGCAGGGAGATGAGTGGCGGTGTTTCGCGAAGCTTATCCTGTTTTGCACGGGACGCGCCAGAGTAGCACCTTTCCGATACATGAACTCCAATCCGGCCGCGGTGGTGGAGGCTGATTCCGTCGCTCGGGCATTTGGAGCGCGGCGCGCCGTCGATGGGGTGAGCCTCAGTGTCCACGCCGGAGAATGCCTGGCCGTCTTCGGTCCGAACGGCGCAGGCAAGACCACGCTGCTCCGCTTGCTCGGCGGACTGCTCAAGCCTTCGGGCGGCACTGCACGCATTGCGGGCGAAAAGGTACCGGGCGGGCCGGAGATTCGGCGGCGAATCGGCCTCATTTCTCACCGTACGCTCCTCTATGAAGCGTTGACCGCGCGCGAAAACGTGGAATTCTTCGCGCGACTTTACGGAGTTGCCAATCCGGGCGATGCCGCGACGCGTGCGCTCGAGCGGATGAAGATCGCTGACCGCGCCGCCACGCCCGTGCGTGCATTGAGCCGTGGCATGAGGCAGCGGGTCTCCATCGCGCGCGCAACTGTTCATGGGCCAGGCGTGGTTCTGGCGGACGAGCCGTTCGCCGGTCTCGACGTTTCCGGTGCAACCGCGCTGTCGGCGCTGCTCGGCGAGCTAAGGAGCTCGGGAGCGGCGCTCGTTCTCGTTACCCATAACATCGACGAGGGACTGTCGCTCGCCACGCACGCGGCGATCATGCACGAGGGACAGCTGCTTCTGAACAGCGTTGCCGATGCCATCCCTCCGTCGGAGTTCAACCTGCGGTATCGCCAGATGGTGTCGGCCGGTGGGTAGTCTGTTCCGTGACGCGCTTCTCATTGCGCGAAAAGACCTGATGATCGAGTTCCGCACGCGGAGCGCATTTCTCGCGGTGCTCGTCTTCGCTCTGCTCGGGATTGTCATTTTCTACTTCGCGTGGGACGTCACGGCCGTGTCGGCAGCCGATCTCGCTCCGGGCGTGCTCTGGGTGATATTCGCGTTCTCGGGACTGCTTGGTCTCAATCGGTCGTTCGCGGTCGAGAAGGAAGAGGGTGCGATAGACGGACTGCTCGCGTCGCCAGTCTCGCGCGAGGCGATTTTTCTTGGCAAGGCGCTCGCTAATCTTTTGTTCGTTCTCGCGGTTCAGGTGATCGCCATTCCCGCGGTGTCATTCTTCTACGGGCTTCCCCTCGCGGGTGTGGCTGCCCCGCTCGCCGCGATTGCCGTGCTGGCGGCAATCGGACTCGTTGTCGTGGGAACGCTTTTCAGCTCGATGGCCGCGAATACCCGGCTGTCCGAGCTGCTGCTGCCCATACTGTCGCTTCCATTTTTCGTGCCGATTGTGATTCCCGCGGCGCAGGCCACAGCGAAGCTTTTGAGCGGGCGTCCCGTTGGCGACGCACTTCCGTGGCTTAGATTGCTGCTGGCTTTCGATCTTCTGTTCGTCGTGGCGTGCACGCTCGCCTATCCATTCACAATCGAGGAATGAAACCGACACCGTTATCGATCGCTGCCGCGATCGGCGTGGTGGTTGCCTTTGTTCGCGTGTTTTTCTTCACGCCGACTGAGGCGATTCAGGGTCTTGCTCAGAAGATTTATTACATCCACGTGCCGTCGGCGTGGGTAGCGTTCCTGGCGTTCTTTCTAGTTGCGCTCACCAGTGCGCTTTACCTCGCCCTTCGGGAAGACCGTCTCGACAGGATCGCGGAGTCCTCGGCGGAAGTGGGAGTGGTATTCACGACTGTCGTGCTCATCACCGGCCCGTTGTGGGGAAAGCCGATCTGGGGAACGTACTGGACGTGGGACGCACGGCTGACGCTGACGCTTTTTCTGTGGTTCGTCTACGTGGCCTACATGGTGTTGCGCAGCGCTGTCGAAGATCGCGATATGCGCGCACGCTACAGTGCCGTGCTGGGAATACTCGGCGCGCTTCTAATCCCTTTCATTCATCTGAGCGTCTACCTCTTCAGGACCCTCCATCCGATGCCGATTCTTGGGAAGCCGGAGAGGCCCTCGTTGCCGAATGAGATGTTGAGCACGTTCATCATCGCCTTCGCGGCATTCACGCTGCTTTACGTCGCCCTCCTCAGGGCACGTTATCGCTATGCAGTGGAAAGGGATGGTGTGAAGCTTCCGGAGGGCGACTGATGCCTGACAACGCGGGTTTCTATCATGCCGCATACGGAATGGCAGCCGCGGTCTACGCGATTTACGCGCTGACCATCTACTGGCGGTGGAAGCGCGTACGGTCGAAAAGCTGATACGCATCGGTAGTCGCCCGTCCGAGCTCGCGATGAGAAGAGCGCGGACGGTCGAGGCTTTGCTCCAGGCCGCAGGCGCGAAATGCGAGATCGTGACGATCAAAACCACCGGTGACAGGAAGCGGAAGGATCTCGCCAGTCACGTTGGTGAAACGGGTCTGTTCACGCGAGAGCTCGAGAATGCGCTCGCGAAGGGGAAGGTCGATTACTGCGTTCACGCGTTGCGCGACCTGCCCACCGAAATGTCAGCGGATCTCGACATCGTTGCGTGCCTCGAGCGCGACGACCCGCGTGACGTCCTTGTCGTGAATGCCGTAACGCAGGCCGATTCACTCGAGAGCGTGCCCGCGGGTTCGCGCGTCGGCACATCCAGCCCCGCCCGTCGGGCTCAGCTCCTCGCTCGCCGGCGCGATCTCGAGGTCGTCGAGCTTCACGGCGACGTTCCGACGCGGCTTCGCAAAGTGGAGCGAGGGCAGGTCCACGCGACGATCTTCGCCGCATCCGATCTCATCCGACTGAACGCGACACAGAGGATCACAGCGTGGTTCGAGCCGCCCGGCTGGCTGCCGGTCGCCGGCCAGGGGGTGACGGCAGTGCAGATCCGCGCCGACGACGATGAGATGCGCCTGCTGCTCGCGGAACACGATCATCCACCCACTTCCATCGCGATCCGGGCCGAGCGCGCGTTCCTTGCGGCGCTCGACAGTGGAGGCCACGCGCCGATTGGTGCGCTCGTTCAGGCCGACATGACATTGCACGGCTTCGTGAGCGATCCAAGCGGCCGGACCATCGTGCGAGGCTCGCGTCGCGTCGATCCCTCGTTGCCGGAGGAATCCGGTGAGTCACTCGCTGCGGAGCTGCGCGAGCGCGGCGCCGGAAGTCTCCTGGCTGAGCTCCGGAGTGCGGAGCGGGCAAAGGCAGCGGACTCGTCTATCTTTAGCCCGTGAATCCCTGGCACGATTTCCTCGTTGGCGCGCACCCGCCGGAACGCATCACCGCAGTGATCGAGATTCCGCGCGGAAGCCGCAACAAGTACGAGCTCGACAAGGTCACCGGCCAGTTCAGACTGGACCGCGTTCTTTTCTCTGCAGTTCACTATCCGGGCGATTACGGCCTGATCCCTCGAACCCTCCACGAGGACGGCGACCCGCTCGACATTCTCGTCAGCATCAACGAGCCGACCTTTACGGGTTGCCAGATAGACTGCCGCCCCCTTGGCGTTCTCAAGCTCCTCGACCGCGGAGAGCCCGATGACAAGATCATCGCCGTGCCCTCGCATGACCCGTTTTACAACGACACTTTCGACATTGCGGATCTGTCGCAGCATTACCTCAAGGAAGTGGAGCACTTCTTCCACATCTACAAGGATCTGGAGGGACGGCGCGTGGAAATCGTAGGATGGGAAAAGAGCGAAGTCGCGATGCAGGTGATAACCGACTCCATCAAACGCTACGACGAGAAATACTTCCGGGTCGGGCCGTGATAACGTCATGAAGGAAGTCGCCGAAGATCCGCCGGATCATGACGTGGATATCGAGTGGCTTCCTTCGCATCGCTCGACCGGACGCGGTGCTCAGAACCGCGCAGATGCCCTAAATCCTCCAGGACCCGTTAAAACGGAGGAATTCTGAGCGTGACCTGATCCCCCGCCGTCACCACGATCTCGTCGCTCACGGGTAAGCGATTCGAGCCTATCGGATCGGCGAGAAATCTCAACGGCGTCGCGCCAAATATCACGTGCCTGGGAATCGTGAACACGCTGGTGTTGAGTCCGTTCGCAGTGCCGAGGCGTATCCGCTCGCTGCCTCGGATTACATAGATGTTCATGTCCAGCGTCGCCTGGTTTTCAACTCTGATAGTGGTCGGCGCACTTGGATCGATCGGAACGCGCAAGCTGGTGCATCCGGCGAGAAGCCCAACCGCCGCGACTACAAAAAGCCTTCGTGACACTCTCATAGCGGTCTCCTGTTGCCCCCCGTCCGTTCGGCCATGTTTCGTGGCAGGTTACGTTCCATACTTGTCGCCCAGTTTCGCCAGCCGTTTGTCATCGGAAGTTGATGCTCCGTAGACGGTCCGGAGTCAACAGTTACGCCATGATCCGCGTTAGTCCGTAGTCGGAGACGCTCGCCCGAGGAAGCAACGGATGAAAGGAAAGCTGACGGTCCTCATGATCACGGCGTTCGTAGACATGCTCGGACTGATAATCCTCTATCCCCTCCTCCCCTTTTATGCGGAGGACCTGGGTGCCGACGCCGCAATCATCGGCGCGCTCATCGCCGCTTTCTCCGTTGCTCAAATGATTGCGGCCCCCGTCTGGGGCTGGCTCTCCGACCGCTACGGAAGAAGGCCAGCGATCCTGGTCGGTTTGCTGCTCTCGGCGGTTGCCTATGTGATCTTCGCATTCGCCAGCTCGCTCTGGCTCCTCTTCGTCTCCCGGATCGTGCAGGGACTGGGCGGTGGAACCATCGGGGTAGTACAGGCTTACGTGTCCGACGTCAGCGACACGAAGGATCGCGCGAAGATGCTCGGCTGGCTGTCTGCGGTGACCAGTCTGGGCGCAGTGATCGGGCCGGCGATCGGCTCCGCGCTTGTGCGATTCGGTGGACGGCAGGCACCCGGTCTCGGATCTGCCGCGCTTTGCATTCTCGTGGCCGGATTCGCATGGAAGTTCCTGCGCGAATCGCGCGGGACGGCGACTATGGAGATGGCCGCAGCGGGTCATCAGCAGAGTGGAGGCGGAGGGGTCATGCGAGTGCTCATGAATCCCCATGATCCCGCAACGCGCCTGATCCTGATCTACGCAATTGCCATCGGCGCTTTCTACGGCACCGGAGCGATTTTGCCGCTCATCCTTGCCGATCGCCTCGCCGTCGACGAGCAGAACGTCGGCTACTTCATCATGTACCTCGGCGGAATTGGCGTGATTGTTCGCACCGGGATACTTGGCCGGATGATCGAGTGGCTGGGGGAAGCGAGATTGTGCCGTCTCGGACTTGTACTCCTTGCAGCGGGTCTCGCGCTTGTGGCCGCGATCAATTCGTACCCGATTCTGTTCTTGTCCTTCACGCTGATGCCGCTCGGGACGGCGTTCATTTTTCCCGCAGTCACCGCGATGCTTTCGCGCGTGGTCTCGAAATCGGAGCGCGGTCTCTATATGGGAGTGCAGCACACGTTCGGCGGCATATCGCGTGTGTCATTTCCGCTGGCGACGGGATTCGCGATGGACAGGCTCGGCAAAGGCGTGCCGTATGTCGTCGCGGGCGCGTTGGTTTTAATCAGCCTGGCGCTCACATCGCAGATGGAGCGTTACGCCGAGCCGCCTGCGTCCGCTCCAAAACCATCTCCCGAGCTTGCGCCGCCGGCGGAGAGCTCACCGGTGATCGAGCCGACTACGGCTGAACATCCCGTTCCGGTACGAAAGTCAGCCGGCTGAGAACAACATCACTCGGTGTTCATTTTCATCCGTGCTCCGCTCCGTGCCGTCCTTTGCCCGGCGTCGCGGGTTTGAGCACCCCGTGATCCACCGGCTCGACGCCGCGCTGCAGGAACAGGTGCTCATAAAGAAGCGCGCCGACGATTGCACCGGTGATTGGTGCCATCCAGTAAAGGAACTGGGCCTCGAAAAATCCGCTGGCCACCGCCGGGCCGAACGAGCGCGCGGGATTCATCCCCGCTCCCGTCAACGGTCCGATTGCGAGGATGTCGGCAGCGACAACGAAGCCGATGCCAAGGCCCCCGATGCGTGGCGCCTTCGGATCCACGACGGTTCCAAAAACTGCGAGCATGAGGAAGAAAGTCGCCACCGCTTCCAGCACAAAGCCTTGCGTGCCCGATACCTGAAGCGCCAGCGCCTGCCCCCCGCCGTGGGTCGACTGAAACAACGTGAACGGGAAAGTCCATTTCAGGAAATACGCGCCGAGGAGCGCGCCGATTATCTGGGCGCAGATGTAGACGCCGGCCATGATCGGCTCGATGCGTCGCGTCGCGAGAAAGCCGATCGTCACCGCGGGATTGAAGTGGCCTGAAATGCGCATGAATGCGCTGACCATGACCGCGAGGATGAGCCCGTGCGCCAGGGCTATCTCAACGAGTCCTGTTGGGGTCGCGCTGTCCTTCGCGATCATGATGGAGGCGCCCCCAACGAAAACCAGGGCGAAGGTGCCAATCAATTCAGCCACGAAGTGGCGCCATGAGTCGCGCATAACTGGGCTCCGTTATCGTTGAGAGTACTTTCGATCTTCAGCCGAAGACTACAAGCTAGCCGCCGGCCGCCAAGCGCCGCATGCTAGCTGAAGACGGACCTCAGTTTACGCGACGGAGGACGAGTGCTGCGTTGATTCCGCCGAATCCGAAGGAATTCGTGAGGATGTGATCGACGCGCGCGCTCTTGCCGCTTCGCGGCAGGAAGTTAAGATCGCACGCGTCATCGGCAACGGCGAGATTGACAGTCGGAGGAAGCCATTCGCGCTCCATCGCCAGCGCGCAGATCGCCGCCTCGATTGCTCCCGACGCACCGAGCGCGTGGCCGTAGTAACCCTTTGTTCCGCTCATCGGCAGACGATAAGCGTGGTCGCCGAATACGTCCTTGATCGCGAGCGTCTCGGTCGGATCGTTGAGCGGTGTGGAGCTCCCGTGAGCGTTGATGTAATCGATCTCCCCCGGCGCGACATGCGCGTCTTCGAGCGCGATACGCATTGCGCGCGCGGCCTGCGTTCCATCGGGCCGCGGCGCAGTCATATGGTAGGCGTCGTTCGTCACGCCGTACCCGATGACCTCGGCGTAAATGCGCGCACCCCGCGCCACGGCCCTGTCGTGCTCCTCGAGCACCATCACGGCTGCGCCTTCACCCATCACGAAACCGTCGCGGTCGCGGTCGAATGGTCGTGATGCTCCCGCGGGGTCGTCGTTACGCGTGGACATCGCCTTGATGATCGAGAAGGCGCCAAAACAAAGAGGAGCCAGTGGCGCTTCGGCTCCCCCCGAGATCATCACATCCGCGTATCCGTCGCGGATCTGACGGAACGCATCGCCGAGCGCGATGGTGCCCGACGCACAGCTCATCGAATTCGTCGAATTCGGACCGTAGGCGCCGAACTCGATTGCGATGTTGCAGCTCGAGGCACCTCCGAACACCGTCAGCGCAAGCAGCGGGTCGACGCCGCGCAGTCCTCTCTGGAGAAACGAGCCGTACTGCTCTTCACCGTATGCAACGCCGCCAAGCGCTGTGCCCATGATGGTTCCGATCCGGTCGCGATCCTCCGCGGCCAGGTTGATTCCGGAGTCGGCGAGCGCCATCTTCGCGCTTGCGACGGAGAACTGCCCGAATCTGTCGAGGCGCTTTGCTTTCTTGTGCTCGAGGTGATCTGCGGGAACGAAATCGTTCACCTCGGCAGCGTTGTGGCTGCGGAACGGTGAGGGGTCGAAGCGAGTGACCGAGCCGACGGCCGAGCGCTCGCGCCGGATTCCCTCCCACAGTCCATCGCTGGTCGTTCCGATCGGCGTGACCGCTCCGATCCCGGTGATTACCGCCCTCCGCCTCGACACGATTCCCCCTCTTGGCTCAGCCCGACGCTGCTGCGGCGGCTGGTGCTGTGACATCCCGCTCTGCCGTCACGGCAAGTCCCTCGAGCGTGCGGGATGCAATTCCATGGATGAACACCGGCCCGATGATCATCGTCGCTGCAACGATGCCGAGCAGCGGGATTGGTGGTCCGTCCCAGACGTGCAGGATCTTGACGTGGGTACCCCTGGCTGCCCGTCCGGGCGGGGCGGCACTCTGAGCGCCTACAGTACGAAAGCTCCACTCGACGTCCATACCTTTTGTAATACCCTCGACGTGTCGAAAACGGATCGCCGGGGCGCCTTCGTCAACGGACATCTCCGAAAGCCACCACGTCGGCCAGCCAGCTATCCCGAATGGCCGATACGCCGCCATCTCAACGAGGCCGCCGCCGTCGGTCGCTCGCTCGTGGAAGCGAACGTACCGGTAATGGGGCAGATAGGCCGGCCAGAGCTCGACGTTTTTCGCGATGTCGAACATCGTCCGCCAGGGCGCGCGCACGAGCCGCTCGTCGACGATTTCCATTGGCCGTCCCAGCGGCATCGGGCCAAGCTCGCAGGGTTCCCGCATCGCCGCGGTCATTTCGGTTTCCAGCTGGTTGTTACACGAAACCCCAGCCGGCGCTGCGCAGCAATCGGCTGCCCGGTCGCCGATGCCACGAGGCCGGCCAGCTCCCGCGGCAGGAAACCGCGCATAACCGAGACGACTCCGTCATGTCTACTCACAGAATGAAATCCAAGCACGAATGAAGCCAGCCACAGGCCGCCGGCGGCCAACCAGCTGCGGCGGAGGTCACTGATCACTACGCGAAAGCGCGCAACGCGATTCATCTCGCTGATCAGGGCAACTGCTTGAGGCTCGGGAAAATGATGCAGCAGCTGCGAGCACATCACGATGTCCACGCTCCGGTCAGCGAACGGGAGCTCGAGTGCTTTTCCGACGACTACCCAGTCGTTGCGCGCGCGGTGGCGGCCAAGCAACGCCTCCGAGCTGTCGAGCCCGATGGTCTTGAGAGTGACACCATTGCGCGCGGCGAACGCGCGCGCGGATTCGGCGATGTCACCCGCGCCCGTGCCGACATCGAGCATCGTGGCGGAGCCGCGAGTCTCGGCGAGCGCAGGCTCGAGCTCCATCAGCGCGGCGCGCATTCCTCCGAAGACATGGTTCGCCCGCTCGACGTCCCTCATCGAGCGAGTCATCACTTCCGCCGGTACCGACGGATCGTCGAGCAGCTCGACGCCGCGCCGTCTTCGGGGAGTGAGGAGGTCTGACACTCTATCGCTCCAGCTGAGCGTAGCCCCCACGATAGTGCAGCAGGGGCCGTCCTTCCCTCGACTGAGCGGCTTCCACTTCGCCGACGTAGATGCGGTGGTCTCCGCCCTCGTACGCTGCGACACGCCGGCATTCGAGGTATCCCAGTACATCCTCGAGGACCACCGGGCCACTAGGCCCCCGCGTGTAGCCGATCCCCTCGAAGCGGTTCGGATCGGGGCCCGAGAAGCGACGGGCAAGGGCTTCCTGACTCTCCGAAAGAATATTCACGATAAAGCCCGGCGCGGTGGCCAGCGATTCGAACATCGATGCAATTCGATCCACGCAGAAAAGAACCATCGGTGGATCGAGGCTGAGCGAGCAGAACGCGCTTACCGTCATTCCTTCGTCTATACCGTCGGCGTCCACCGACGTCACTACTGTTACTCCCGATGCGAAGCGGCCCATGACGGCACGAAATGCATCGTGGTCGATCATGCGCCCCCCGCCGGGGCTGGAAGCAGAAGGCGAAGCAGATAGCGCGGGCTCAGCACTTCGCGCGCGGGCACGAAATCTCCGACGACACCGACGAGAAGGTCCGCCATGTCCCGCCGCCGCGAAAGGACGTTCGCCGCTCGATTGATCAGCGCGGGGAACGCTATTGCCGCGCCGACGAGCCGCTCGACCCTCCATTTACCCGAGAACTCGGCTCGTCTCACCCCGTCGTAGGCACGAATCGCTGCGTCGCCTGCGGAGCGCGCGGCGCTGCGCCGGTCCGCCATCGACTGAACTACGTGGCCGGCGAGCAGCTCACCTCCGCGCAGCGCGGTGTAAATCCCTTCGCCCGTGAACGGGTCGAAGAAATCCGCCGCGTCCCCAACGAGGGCTGCTCCGGGCGTCCATGCTCGGCGAGCCGCGGAAGCGAAGGGACCGGTGGCCTGCACAGGATCGACGCGCTCCGCCGCCGTGAACAGCTCAGCGATCCTCGGTCGCTCCGCTATCCAGCTCTCGAAAAACTCCGTACGATCGGCCGCAATCTCCGCCGCGCGTGAAACGGGAACGACGACGGCCACGTTCGCGAGGCCATTTCCGACGTCGGCAATGCCCAGGTATCCGCCGCGATCCACGTGCATTTCGCCAAATCGATGCACCCCGCGAACCTTTCGATAGTGCGTGACGAGCGCAATCCGCCGCGGCCACCGGCTGGAGCGGATGAGACCGAGCCTCCGTCCGACGACAGACCGAAGTCCGTCAGCGCCGATGATCATGTCGGCGAAAAGTTTGTTGGCATCGGCAGGGCCGCTCTGATCGCTATTCCGCGGTCCGCAGTTTAGTCCGGAGCCCGCAGTGTAGTCCCGCAGCGCGCAGTTGGTCCTTACCCCAATGACTCGCCCCGACACATCCCGGACCACGTCAGTGACACGCACGCCTTCAATTACTCGAGCGCCCGCCTCGCGCGCGCGTTCGAGCAGGATCGCGTCGAGCACAGTGCGACGGACGGCCAGCCCCCGGTCGCGATACCCACGATACCCGTGATCCGCGAGGAACTCACCGTGGATGGTAGCTCCATTGGGCGCATGCACGCGCATGCCCGTTAGCTGAGCGGCGCCAGAGCTCTCGACGGCGCTCAACGCGCCCATCTCCTCCAGGATCCGCGAAGCCTGCGGGCTCATGTACTCCGAGCATGGTTTGTCACGGGGAAACCGCGCGCGATCCAGAATCACAACGTCGAGACCCGCACGGGCCATGAAGTACGCCGCAGACGATCCGGCCGGACCACCACCGACGACGACCACCTGCGCATCACGCATGCTGCGGCGCCAGAAACCGGTTCGTCGAGCGGGAAATGCGCTGGAAAAGTCCCATGTACTGCCAGTGCGGGCGCGGAAGTCGGAGAATCGATGCGGCTCGCGTCAGGTATGGCAGAATTGCCGACCGCGAATCCGCCGAAAACATGAATCGCGGGTGATCTGCGGCGAACCGCTTCAGCCGAATGACCGTCGCGTCGAAATCGAGCCCGGCTGAGAAGTAAAACGTCGGGTCGAGCAGCGAGTCTTCCGGCGTGATGCGACCCTCGGACATCGCGATGCGATGAAGTGTCGTTCCAGGATAGACGCGCAGCCCGACTGTGAGATAAACCGCATCGCCCCGCTCGAGACGCCACTTTGCAAAGCCGAGGGTTTCCTCGAGCGTCTCGCTTGTTTCACCCGGCCCGCCGACAAGAAAAATCCACAGAGTTCGTATGCCGGCCTGCTCCACACGCTCGGCGACCTCGCGAACCCGCGCCGCTGTGAAGCCCTTCTCGAGCTTCTCCAGCACGGGATCGCTCGCACTTTCGGCAGTGATGCCGAGCGTCCTGAAACCGGCGCGGCGCATGGCGGAGAGAAGCTCGGGCGACGCCGTGGCTGGCGTGAAGTTCGTCGTGTCCAGATGAACGCGCATCTCTCGTCGCGTGATCGCTTCGCAGACCTCGAGCGCATGGCCGGGCGGGGAATTGAACGTCGAGTCCACGAAATCGAAGTGTGTCACACCGGCAGCGCGCTTCAGCTCCTCGATCTCGTCGGCGACGAGCTCCGGAGACCGGGTTCGGTAGCCCCAGCCTTCGACATTCCGGTAAGTACAGTAGACGCACTTGAAGACGCACCCGCGCTTGGTCTGTATCGGAGTCGTCGCACCATTGCGCTCGTATCGCTTCAAGTCGATCCACCGATGTAGCGCGGGCGACGGAAGAGAATCGAGATCCGCATCCTCGCCGGGCGGCGTGAAATGGACCCGGTCTCCCTCGGCGCGGACAAGACCTCCGAGCGATGTTACAGCGTCGCCGCGCGCGAGTGCGTTCACGAGTGCAACACTTGCGCGCTCGCCGTCACCGGCGACGGCGTAGTCAACACCGAAATCGCGGAACAGTGCCTCAGGTGCGACACCGAACGCCGCCCCGCCCGCGATCATTTTCGCTTCGGGCGCCGCCGCTCTCAGCGCATGAAAGACCAGTCGCGCCTCGGGCGTGTAATGTCGAAGGGCAATGGCGTCGCTGTTGTCGATGTTGCGAATCGAAACGCCGATGACGGACGGGCGGAAGTCGCGGGCAGCTTCTTTTGAAGCGGCAACCGGGTCGCGCTCGAAGCAGAGATCCAGAAACCGAACCTCGTGTCCCGCGGCATCGAGCGCCGAGGCGACGCACGCCAGTCCATTGGGAACCACCGGGTAGGGCTGGCGCTCGCGATTCGTGCTCACGAGCAGAACCCGCGCGCGATCCGCAGAGACTGTCGGAGCGTGCGCGACCGGCAGGGGATGGTCGGATTTTCGAGTAACTGCGATCATTCGCTCTGCTCGGAAGGGATCGCTAAGCCAGCGCCAACCCAACGACGGCCCCCGTCGCGGAGCCGATGACGTTGACGACGTCGTTGTCCACCCAGCGGATACCCCCGTTCGGGCGGGTGGTTGTACCGCAATTGTGCAGGAGCCGTTCCGTTGGCTGGCCGCAGTGATCGCACCATCGCCGCCTCTGCAAGGTCGCTCCGACGACCGAATCGACCAGTGAGCCGGCGATTCCGCCCACAACCGCAGCGAGCGCCGATCGGAAGCCCCATCCGAGGAGCACCGTGAGAGCTGCGATGCATGCCGCACCAGCAAGTTCTGCCAGCGTTCCTGCCCAGGTGACGCCTCCCGACGTACCGGCGCGAACCGGTTCACGCGTGGTGATGAGCTTGGGCGGATGGTCTGCCAGAATTCCGACCTCTGTTGCCCACGTGTCAGCCGTTGAAGCGGCGATCGCTCCTGCGGCGACGGGAAGCCAGATGGGAGAAGGATGGATCAGCGCAGCGATCGCCGCCGCCGTGAACACGCCTCCGTTTGCGGCGACCTGCCACGCGTCGCGCTCGCTCCCTTTTTCCAGCATGTCCCCGACTCGCACCAGCTTCGTCGAGCGGCGGTAGCGTGAGAGCGCGGTCGCGGAAACGAAGAGCGCAACGAGCAGCACGCCCCAGCTCCATCCCGCCGCGGTGCAGATGACTCCCATGATGAAGGCAACGGACGCCCCACTCGACGAAAGGCTGCGCTGGCGTCGCGCCGAGAGTGTGATGACACCGGCAATCACGAAGGCGGCGAGAATACGCGCTACGAGCGACGAAAAGATGACGTTACCTCGTTCATCCCGGATTGAATAGCTTTATGGTGCGCCGGTAACTTCCGGAATCTTCGCTCCCACCTGGTCACATGCCCCCGACAGTCAACGCTCGAATTCCGCTCAGTCTGCTCGAAGCCGTTCGCCGCAAGGACACGCCCGAGACTGACACGGAGGAGGAATATGTCCAGGAGCTGCGCAACAAGCGACTTGGGTTGAGCGACACGGTGTATCAGCAAATCAGGCGGTATTCAGACGCCGCAAAGAGGGGTCACGCCATTCCGTATGCGGAAGCAACCGGGCTCGGGACGCTCATCGGACGCCGGCCCGACGCAGCAGAGCTTTTCGACAACGCCGGAAAGATTCTGGCCAACGACGTTTACGAAGCAATCTCGGGAACGCTCAGAAAAACGATTCATGTCGTGCCTTCAATTTTCGCCCGCCCCCTCGCTCTCAGCCAGCTCCGGCAGTTCGCCGCTCGCTTCTTTGACGGGACACTGACGCGCAGCGGGAGCTCGCTCGCACTCAGCATCACTGATTCCGTGACAGTGAACAGCGGGCCGCATTCGGTCGGATGCACCTATTACGCATCCGCCCTGCGCGAGCTGCTGCGCCTTCTGATGAGCGGAGGCGGATTGGTCGACCACGTCTCATGTCTCCAGCGCGGCGACAAACTCTGTGAATGGCGCGCAGAATGGCGCAATCAGCAGTACGAAGCCGCTTGAGATGCTGACACTCGAGACCCTTCCGACCGTGCAGGCCGCGCTGGCCGAGGCGTCACTCGACGGCTGGCTCATCTTTGATTTTCACGGACTCAATCCAATCGCCGGCGGAGTCCTCGGCCTCAACGGAATGGCAACGCGTCGAACGTTCGTGCTCATTCCGCGCGAGGGCCGGCCGGCCGCAATCACCCATGCGATCGAGCAGGGCCCATGGCGGGATTGGCCGTCGCAATGGGAAAAGACGACATACAGCAGCTGGCGTATGCTCGAGAGCCAGCTTCGCGACCTGGTCTCGGGCAAGCAGGTGGCAATGGAGTACTCACCCGGGGATTCCATTCCCTACCTCGATCGCGTCCCTGCGGGCGTTCTCGAGATGGTCCGCGCCGCTGGGGCGACTGTCGTTTCCAGCGGCGAGCTCGTCTCCCGCTTCTACGCGGTGTGGAGCGAGGAGAATCTCGCATCGCATAAGCGGGCGGCCGAGGTCATAGCGGGAATCGCGATGGACGCGGGCGCGAATGCCGGTGAGAAGGCGAAAGGAAGATCGCCGCTCAACGAGTATGAGCTTCAGCGGTGGATACTCGACCGCTTTGCCGGCGACCGACTCGAGACCGATCATGGGCCAATCGTGGCGATCGGTGCAAATGCGGCGGATCCCCATTACGAGCCATCGGCGGATCAGTCATCGATAATCGGTAGGGGAGATATTCTGCTGATCGATCTCTGGGCGCGGGAGAGGAATGGCATCTACGCGGACCAGACGTGGATGTTCTCGCTGGGCGAACCGAGCGAGCGGGACGTGACGGTGTGGACTGCGATACGCGATGCCCGTGACGCGGCTCTGGAGCTGTTGCGCTCGCGGATCGGCAGCGGTTCAGCGGTGCGGGGCGGAGAGGTGGACGACGCGGCGCGCGGGGTGATCGCCTCCCGCGGATTCGGCGATTACTTCATCCATCGAACGGGCCACTCGATCGATCCGCAGGATTTGCACGGGTCAGGGCCGCAAATCGACAACCTCGAGACGCGTGAGGAGCGATTGCTCATTCCGGGCATCGGCTTTTCCATCGAGCCCGGTGTGTACGTGCCCGGCGAGGTCGGAATGCGGACGGAAGTGAATGCGTACGTCGGACAGAACGAGCTGATCGTAACGCCCTCGAAGATTCAGAAAGATTTGATCATCGTCTGAGGCTTTCTGCGCGCGTCGGGACAGATCTCGATTGCGTCGGCATCTGTGCGCTGGCCACAGAAACACAGAAAACTGAAAAGAATGGGGGAACAGCACCCGCAGGGTCAACTACGACTGTAGTTGTAGTTTAACCCAGAAAAGTAAACACCTTCAGTTGCGAAGGCCTTCGAGTGGCGCGGCGACCGCGCTTGTCGTTTTCTGTGGTTCTGTGATTCTGTGGCAAGCTCACAGATACTCAGCTGCACGAGTGCTAGCGATCAGGGGCACGACCCTCGCGCACAAATTCCAATAGCTGAGGATCAGCCCCCTCGAGCCCGAACAACGCGAACCGAGTGACGCCGATCCTTCTCCCCTCCTCGATGAGCCGCTCGATCAGCTCGTGATCCGCGACCCACACCTCCCAGCCGTCGCGGCTCGACACCGCATGGAGATTCCCTGATGCGGGGTCGCGAATGATCGGAGTGTTCGCTTCCCGCGCGAGGCGAACCGCGTCCAGGTAAGAGATCCGGCGCGCGCCACGGTTGTCCCAGATAATTCCATCGGCGGGAATGCCGGCGACGATCCTGTTAACGCCTGCTTCGCCCGTACGCTGGCCGAGCCGCCGGGTGAACCAGGACGGAGAGACGATTGGCCCGGCGGGAGTGGTGACGCCGTGCTCCGGGAAAAGCCTTATTAGGAGAAGATCGGCGACTCGTGCGAGAATTCTTGCGGGATAACCCGAGCTGTCCGCGGCGGGAATCATCATCGTGATCGGCGCCGCGGAGTGAGCGCGCGCCGAGTCCGCGATTGCCCGGGAGACGTCCATGAGAATCTGCAGATCGGCCGCGGTCATCTCCTGAAAATCCAGAATCACGCCCTCCGCCGGTGATGACGCCAATAGCGACGCAATGGATCCGGCGGTCACCGCAACGGCGTCGCTGCTCTCCGTCAAGCCACGGATGACATCGGGGTGATAGCGACTGCCCTGAAAAGAGGTGATCACCGAGAGTCGGCGAGCCGATCGCGGAGAGGACGGAGTGGCTGGAGATTGTTGGCCGGATGCGGCATCCCGAGGCGCGACGAATGAGATGACAGTAGGCCTGAAGCTCACGCTGTCGAGTGCGATCCACGTCTCGGCAATCGCCGAGAATCCATCAGATGAGCGGACCTGTTTTGAATCGGAAGACCAGATCGCCCAGAGCTCGGTTGGTGCTCTGACGCCGGGCGGAAGGGGAGTGCAGCCGCCGACCACGGTGGCAATGGCGCCGAGTGTGAGAACGTCCCGCCTGTTCATCGAACCAAGTTACTCTGGCGCCGATTCCGCGAACGAGGCAGAATCTGGCATGACCCTGGACCCCAAGACGGGCCGTCGGCCGCACTGTCGGCGCGGCTTACATCGAATGCTTCGCGTTCCCCCCGCGCGAGTCCTCTCCGGTGTCGCGACACTCGTCGTGATTTCACTGACCGCCGCAACCGCCCACGCGCAGCGCGTCCCGGCCCAGTCTCGTCCAACAACAGCACGAGCCGACCTCGTCGTGACCAACGCCCGCATCTATACGGTAGACAATGCCAGGCCTATGGCTTCCGCTCTCGTGGTCAGAAACGGCCGGGTCATATTCGTCGGCTCCGATTCAGAGGCCCGACTGCTTGCCGGAAGTGCCACACGGCTCGTGGATCTCAGGGGCCGCACCGTTATTCCCGGCATGGTCGACGCTCATGCGCACCTGCTGGGTCTGGCAACGTCGATGCGGAATGTTCTCCTTGCCGGCTCCAGCAGCTACGATGAAGTGATCAGGCGGGTGACTGAGCGCGTGCGGACAGCGAAGCCTGGCGAATGGGTCGAGGGCAGGGGCTGGGACCAGAATCTCTGGCCCGAGACGAGCTTCCCGACACATGAAGCGCTCTCGCGTGCCACGCCGAACAACCCTGTGGTTCTCCGCCGTGTCGACGGTCATGCGACCCTCGCCAACGCGACGGCAATGCGTCTCGCCGGAATCACCGCCTCGACTAAAGACCCCGACGGTGGAAGAATCGTCAGGCTCGCGAACGGAAATCCTTCCGGCGTGTTCGTCGACAACGCCGCCGGCCTCGTCAACAGGCACATTCCATCGGCGTCGACTGCAACGCTGCGGGAGGCTACGGTCGTCGCAATTGCCGAAGCGAATCGATGGGGGCTCACGGGCATCCACGACGCCGGAGCGTCGAGGCGTGCGATCGAGATATTCGAGTCTCTTGCCGCGGAGGGAAAGTTCAATCTCCGCAACTACGTGATGGTCTCCGACATCGCCGCTGACATCGCCTACTATACGAGACGCGGTCCGCGGAGCGGTCTCCACGGCGGCCGCATCTGGGTCCGCGCAATCAAGACGTACGCCGACGGTGCGCTCGGCTCACGGGGCGCCGCGCTCCTCGCCGTCTACTCGGACGATCCGGGCAACATTGGATTGCTCGTAAAACAGCCCGCTCACCTCCAGCAGGTGGCCGAGCTCGGCCTGCGAAGTGGCTTTCAGGTGAATACCCACGCGATTGGCGACCGCGGCAATCGGGTCGCGCTCGATGCGGTTGCGGCAGCGCTCAAGGCGGTTCCCACGTCAGACCATCGCTTTCGTATCGAGCACGCGCAGATCGTGTCCGCGCAAGACATTCCGCGCTTCGCGGAGCTCGGAGTCATTCCATCGATGCAGGCGAGTCATCAGACAAGCGACATGGGATGGGCGGAAGCCCGCGTTGGCCCGCAGCGTGTGCGTGGCGCCTACGCGTGGCGCTCGCTGCTCAACACCGGAGTCGTGATACCAAACGGTAGTGATTTTCCCGTGGAGCAGGTGAATCCGTTGATCTCCTTCCATTCTGCTGTCACGCGGCAGGATCCGTCGAACCTGCCTGCCGGCGGATGGTACCCCGATCAAGTCATGACTCGCGAAGAAGCGCTTCGCTCGATGACGATCTGGCCCGCATACGCCGCGTTTCAGGAAAAGGAGCTGGGGTCGCTCACGCCCGGGAAATACGCGGACTTCGTCGTGCTCGACCGCGACATCATGCAGGTGCCGGCAACGGAGATCCTCGCGGCTCGTGTTCTGGCGACATATCTCGGTGGCAGAATCGTGCATGAGCTGAAGTAGATTCATGTATGGCGCAGCGTGGCACGTCGGTTGCCCGACTGGCCCCTGCCATCACAACATGAATCCTCGAATGAATCGCAGCAGAATCGCGCTCGCAGTCACCTGTGTCATGGCGCTCGGCACCGCCTGTTCAGGCGATAAGCCGGCCAGCGCAGCGCAGCCCGCCCAAAAGAGGGAGGGCTCAGTCCCTCCGCGCACGACCGTGGTTGCGGCTCACTCGCAGCCGTACCGCGCTATCAACGTGTCCGGCGGCGGGAAGATCGCGGGAACCGTCCAGTTCGACGGCGCGTTTCCGGCGGACTCGGTCATTCAGCTCAGCGTCGAGCAGGGCGGATGCGGCCAATCCGTTGTGGATCGTCGCGTGGAGAGAAGCGGCAACCGCGTCGCAGGCGCTGCAGTCTGGATCACCGACATCAGGGAAGGCAGGCCGATTCCGCTGGAGCGCCGCTTCGAGCTGGAGAACGAGGACTGTGTGATGGTCCCGCGCCTCCAGACGGTTGTTGCCGGAGGTACACTGAACGTGATCAGCGCGGACGTTGTGATGCACCGCAACAAGATCATCGACGTAGCCACTGGCGAAGTCGTTGGCATTGCTCCGTTCAACGACAACGGCCAGGTGGTGCCGTTCGATCAGCTGCTCAAGAAGACTGCGCAGCTGGAGGTGGTCGACGAGCTTCATCCGTGGAGCAAGGCGAATCTCCTCGTTCTCGATCACCCCTACCATGCGGTGACCGGAAAGTCGGGGGACTTCACGATCGACGGAATCCCTCCGGGCACCTACCGTCTGAGGGCGTGGCACCCGGCTCTCGGAGTGATGGATCAGACAGTGACGGTCCGCTCCGGAGGCCAGGCGAATGTCGTGATGAAGCTGCCCGGGAATGGCGCGCCCGCTGACGTCTCGCCCGCACCGCCTGCGACGCCCGAATCTCTCCGGAGCGCGGCGCCGGCCCGCTAGCTCCTGGTCCGAATCCTCTCCCTCTCGTGCGGGGATGGATGTCTGAGCTGGCCACAGAAACACAGAAACACAGAAGGAGCCTTTAAGGAGCTGGCTGAGCGGCTTTGGCGACGGGAAACGCTTCGGTGATGCTACTTCGACCATCAGAAATGAATCTTGCGGTCTGCCGCCATTGCGACAAAGAGAAGCGCCAGATAAAGAAGCGAATACTTGTAGACCCACCACGCGGGCGCCGTCCAATCTGCGGCCCGCATCATTCTGATCAACCCGCCGATGAAGAGTGCACCGAGGACGGCGGCGGAGGCGAGGTAGAGAATGCCGAATGCTCCGAACGTCACCGGTAGAATGGTGATCGCGACGAGAATCACCGCGTAGGCGAGCATCTGCCGCATCGTCTCGCGCTCACCCCAGACGAGCGGTGCCATCGGCACGCCGGCCTTGTTGTAGTCGCGCTGTTTCAGCAGCGCGAGCGCCCAGAAATGCGGGGGAGTCCAGTAAAACACTATGAGGAAGAGATACACCGCAATCAGGTCCACTCTGCCTGTCATTGCGGCCCATCCGACGAGCGGTGGAAACGCCCCGGCAGCACCCCCGATGACGATGTTGTGCGGGGTGGTTCGCTTGAGCCACCGCGTGTAGACGTAGACGTAGAAGTAGAAGCCGCCCAGGGCAAGCGTCGCTGTGAGAACGTTCGTCAGCACGGCAAAGAGAAACGTCGCTGCCGTTGCGAGGGCGATCCCGAAGGCGAGGACAGACCTGCCGCTCATCCGCCCACTCGGAATTGGCCGCAGTCGAGTGCGAGCCATTCGATCGTCGATGTCGCGGTCGAGATACATGTTCACCGCGTTGGCGCCGCCGGCCATGAGATAACCACCGACCATCACGACCAGCACCAGTCCGAAGGTCGGTGTGCCTGCGACATACATCGGTGCGACGGTCGTGACAAGAAGCAATGAGATGATGCGAGGCTTGGTGAGCATCACCATGTCGCGCACGAGTGTGTTCTGCGCAGTAGCTGCGACCGATGTCATGCGGCCGCCGTCGCCAGGGCCCGCTTCTCAGTCGCCGCCGCGGGAGACGCAATTCGCGCGAGTCCCGCAAGCACGCAGACCGATAGCCACACGAAGGTGCCCGCCGCCTGGTGAAGCGAGCGCAGAACTGTCGGGAGGTGCATTTCAACCATTGCCGCCGCGATAAGGACCTGAAGAATCGCTGCGCCGAACGCTATTCGGGCTGCGAGTACCAGAACGCGCGGCTCCTTCCGTTTTGATATCGCCACCGCGGCTCCCCACAAGTGACCGAAGAGCAGAAATGCGACAACGCGGTGTGTTATCTGAACCGAGAGTCCGACGCCTCCGCTTTCCACCCAGCGGCACCACGGGAAGCCCCCGCAAGCGACCGCGGCGTTCGGAAGATTTGCTGTCAGCGCTCCGAGTACCAGTGTCAGTGATGCGAGGACGATCGCAATGAAAGCGGAACGCCATGTTCGCGGAGTCGCGCCCTTCATGTCGGCTCCGGCGCCGAGGCCGCCGGAGCGGAGCACGGTGACCGCGAGAACCGCGAGCAGAGCCATCGCGATAGTGAGATGGCTGGCGACAATGAGAGCGTTCAGCCCGAGCTTCACAGTCGCAGCGCCGACGAGTGCCGCGAGAACCACGAGGACCGCCGCAAGCAGTGAAGACCGCAGCACTCCTCCCGGCCCCCCGACGCCTGGCTCCCCGCGCTTGAACACCGAGAGTAGAACGAGAGCGAGGATGGCGGTCGAAAGCGCGGCGGCCCCGTAGCGGTGGGATATCTCGATCAGAAGCGCAAATCCGCGATGCACCGGCGTAAAGGAGCCGTAGCAGTCGGGCCAATGGTCACCGCATCCGAGTCCCGAGCCGGTGATTCGCACAATTGCTCCGAAGACGATCTGGAGGTACGCGATGGCAAGCGTTGCGTACGCCAGGCGGCGGATGGACTTCACCCGTCGGCGCTCGTCAGTGGATTGCGCGCCAGGTCGCGGCCAGCAGTGCGGCGAGCGCTATCGCGGGAAGCACTGCCCAGAGCATCTCCGCTCCACGTGGTGAATGCGGAATCGGGGCCGAAGACGAGGCGTTGCCGTGCGGAGAAAACACGGCGCGCAGGATTGCCAGCTCGGCAACAGCGCACGAGGCTGCGGCGATGCAGAAGAGGATCTCGGCGAATTGCAGACTCATGTTTGCTCTTCAGCCCGCACACGGCGTCTCAAACTGGAATGCATCTCGCGCAGAAAGCTACTCGCGGCCCCCGCGCCTTTGCAGTAGCGTTCCCGAATGTCCGATCCCTTTCGGAACACGCCTCCGCTTACGGTCGCTGACGTCCCGCAGCTTCAGGACACGCTGGCGACGCGCCCTCGTATACTCCCGCGGAGAATCGGATTCTGGACTGGCGTTGCGATTCTGATCGGCTCGACCATCGGCTCCGGAATCTTCCGCTCGCCCGCAGGAATTGCCGACAAGCTTCCCGGCCCACTGCCGCTCCTCTCGGTCTGGGTGATGGGAGGTGTCTTCGCTCTCTGTGGCGCGCTCACGCTGGCCGAGGCGGCGAGCGCCTATCCGCAGACGGGAGGAGTGTACGTGTTCCTCCGCGAAGCGTGGGGACGACTCGCTGCGTTCCTCTTCGGATGGTCAGAGCTGGTGATGATTCGCGCCGCATCGCTCGGCGCGATCTCCACCACGTTTTCAGAATATCTCATTCGAGTGACTGGCAACGATCCATTGGTCGCTCCATATAGTGGATACACGCACTACGTCGCGGCCGGAGCGATAATCGTGGCGGGTGCGACCAATTACATCGGTGTGCGCACGGCGGGGACGGTTCAGAACATCACGACTCTGGCCAAAGTGGGCGGCCTGCTTTTCATCATCTCGTTCGCGTTCGTCATCGCCCTTCCGTCGAGCGGTGGTCACTACACGCCGGCGGTGCCTCCGGGAAGCTTCTCGATCGGTGCGTTCGGTCTCGCCCTGGTGTCGGTGCTCTGGGTGTACGACGGCTGGGCCGACGTGAGCTTCGTGGCCGGCGAAGTAAAGAATCCCCAGCGGAATCTTCCGCGGATTCTGATCACCGGCACCCTGGTGATCATCGTGATCTATGCTCTGGCGAACCTTGCCTACCTCGCGGTGATGCCGATCGAGGAGATGCGCCAGTCGAAGCTCGTCGCGGCGGATGTTGCCCAGCGTCTGATGGGGGCCGCAGGTGTCGCGTTCATCGCGACGGTGGTGATGATCTCGACCTTCGGGACGCTGAACGGAACGATGATCACCGGCCCGAGGGTTATTTTCGCGATGGCGGATGACGGTCTGCTGTTCCGCTCACTCGGGCGCGTTCATCCCCGGTACAAGACGCCTTCCACTTCGATCGTCGTGATCACGGTGATAGCGGTAGCCTTCGTGCTCGTTGGAACGTTCGAGCAACTTGCCGATGCGTTCGTGACGGCGATCGTTCCGTTCTACGCGCTTGCCGTGGCGTCGGTTTTCGTGTTCAGGAAGCGCGCCGGCTACGATCCGCCATTTCGCGTCCCGCTTTATCCTCTCGTTCCGGCGATTTTCATTCTCTCCACGATTTTCCTCCTGTCGAACGCGATAATCGACCCCGGAAGCAGGTGGCAGACGCTCGGCGTGCTCGGCGGAATTGTGGCTGGAATCCCGGTTTACTTCGCGACTGTCGGACGGCGGAAAGCGGCTGCGTGAGCCCGTCGCAACAAGTCGCTGTACCCAAGCCGCCTGTCGGCAGTTCATGATACCGTTGTTACCGAAAAATTGCTTGCAGCCACGTGGCACTGCTGGTAGCTTTTACGCTTCAAATACAGCCGCCATGGCGTCGCTGAGAGAGACCAAACTGACATAAGCGCAGTACGGGGCCACGCTCGGCGCCCTTCGATCACGTCACTCATTAGGTACGGCTTTGCTCATCAGGGTCAGCTTCCATTTTCCAACCTCCCGGACAGATCCACACATGCCCATACGACGTTTGAAAGGCAGCATCGTTGCGATCGGCGCTTTGCTTCTCGCTTCACTTGGCACCGACGCCCTCGCGCAGGGGATCACCACAGGCGCTATAAGTGGATTCGTCACCGACAGCGCCGGTAACGGGATCGTAGGCGCCCAGATCCAGATCAGCAACCGCGCGACTGGTTCCAGTACTCGTACAAGCTCACGCGAGGGCGGACGCTACCTGGTGCAGGGCCTCGAAGTCGGCGGTCCTTACACCATTGTTGCCCGGCTGATCGGATTCAATCCCGAGACGCGCGAGAACGTGACTGTCGGGTTAACGCAGAATGTTCGCGCCGATTTTCGGCTCTCTGCGCGGGCGACCACTCTTGCGACGGTCGAAGTGCGCAGCGCCATCGACGTGTCCCCGAGCAGCGCCGGGACCAGGACGATAATCTCGGACTCAGTCCTGCGCCGAATCCCCAGCCTGAACCGCAATCTCGCTGACTTCGTCAACATCGCGCCGCAGGTTTCGTCCTCGGGTCCGGGCTATTCCGCTGGTGGAATGTCGAACCGGATGAACAACGTGCAGCTGGACGGGGCAACCGAGCGAGATGTATTTGGGCTTGGGACCACCGGACAGCCAGGCGCGCAGACCAACTCCAAGTCCATTTCCATCGATGCGGTGAAGGAGCTTCAGATTCTCCTTGCGCCGTTCGATGTGCGTCAGGGCAACTTCGGCGGCTTGCTCCTTAACGTCGTAACAAAAAACGGCACCAATGATGTAACTGGTACCGCTTACACGTTTTATAGAAACCAGAACTACGGCCGAAATGTGCCGACGCTGCGAGCCGCCCCATACGTTAATAAAAGTTACGGCTTCACTCTCGGTGGGCCCATCGTGAAGGACAGGCTCCATTTCTTCGTCGCGCCGGAGTGGAAAAAGGAGTCTTCGCCAATCAGCGGCCCCTACCTAGGGCAGCCGGCCAGCGCGACGGTTCCGTTCGCCGCTGACTCCGCAACCCTCCTCCGATTCGAGAACGCCTTCCGGACGCACAATGCCGAGCCCGGCACGCCTGGGGCTGTCACAGGCGAGAATCCGGTGTCGAACTTTTTTGGGCGTCTCGACATGCGCTTTAACGAAAGTCACCGAGCCGTATTTCATTACAATTACGGCATCGGCCAGCTTCCGTCGCGGCTCGAGAACTTCCGTTCCGCGAGCGCAATCGTGTATACGAGCAACTTTCACGATTACACCCAGACGAAACACGCGCCGGTTCTCCAGCTCTTCTCCAGCTTCTCGAACGGCTCGTTCAACGAGCTGTTTCTGGGTTATAACCGGGTGAGAGATCGTCGCGTTCCGCCCACGCAATTCCCCCAGGTCCAGATCACCGTGCCACGGACGGGTGGTGGAACTGCCTCGATCTTTGCCGGTGCTGACGCGTCCTCCATGGTCAATGAGCTGGACACAGACACTTACGAGATCACGGACAACTACACCAAACCCTTCGGAAACCATACCGTCACCGTCGGTACTCGCAACGAGCTTGTAAAGCTTCGCAACCAGTTCCTGCAGAACTCGTTCGGCGTATGGACCTTCACCAGTCTCGCCAATTTTGAGACCGGCACCGCGGGGACCTTCCGCCGCGCCATCATTCTCCGGGACAGCGGAAACGTGTACTTCGACGCGCTCCAGACCGCGCTCTACGCACAGGACCAGTGGCAGGTAAGCCAGAAGTTCGGGGTGACACTTGGCCTTCGCGCTGACATCAGCAGTTTCCTGACGGACATCCCGTATTTCGCCCCGATCGACAGCGCGTACGGTCGCCGGACGGATGACATCCCAAAACGCTCGGTACAGTTCTCGCCGCGGGTGGGCTGGAACTACGACATTACTGGAAACCAGGCGAATATTTTCCGAGGTGGACTTGGCCTGTTCGTGGGCGTACCTCCGTATGTCTGGCTCGAGAACGCCTACATCAACAACGGCCTGATCCTCGCAAACCTGAGCTGCGGTGGGTCCGTGCCTAACCCCGCTCCCAAGTTCAGTGTTGACCCGAACGTATACAATACCTGCGCGGACGGCGGCGGCAGCCAGCCGGTCGGCACGGTCAACTTCCTCGACGAGAGTCTCAAGTTCCCGCAGCCAATGCGGCTCACCGTTGGATTCGACAAAGTGCTTCGGGGCAACGTGGTGGCAACGGTCGAAGGCCTGTTCTCGAAGACCCTCAACCAGTTCTTCTTCGTCAATCGGAACCTGCGCTCGACTCCGCGGGGAGTCGATCTACACGGCCGCCCCCTCTACGGCGACACCATCCTCACCAATGGGGTAGCGCGCCCGAGCCTTCCGGATGCCGTCCGGGTAAACGGCGGCTTGGCCCGGTTCGGCACGGCGGTAGACCTCATAAATCAGAGCCAAGACTTCGCGTACAACCTCACGGCTCAGTTGCGGAAGCGCTACGCCGGCAACTGGGAGGGGTCAGCTGCCTACACCTACTCGAAGGCTCGTGACGTGCAAAGCTTCGCCTCAAGCACGCACCTCTCCAACTTTTCATTCGGCCGTACAACCGCCGGCGACATTTTCGACCCGTATACGAGCATCAGTCTTTTCGATCAGCCACACAAGATCTCGATGAATGGGACCTACACGTTCCGGTGGCTGAAAAACTTCTCTACAGACCTGTCGGCCAGCTATTTCGGTGTTTCCGGCGCTCCCCACGACTACATCTACGATCGAGGCGCTTCGACGGGTTCCGGCGACCTGAACGCCGACGGCACTCAGGGCAACGACCTGATCTATGTTCCCACCGACGCGCGGTTGCCGAGCGAGATACTGTTCACGAACTCGGGAAGTGGAGCCAGCCTTGTCACCGCTGTTGCTCAGGCGGAAGCATTCGAGAAGTTCATCGAAAATTCCCCGTGTCTGAGCAGGCAACGTGGACAAATACTCGAGCGCAACTCGTGCCGTCTGCCGTTTTTTAACAACTTCAACGTATCCGTCCGGCAGTCAGTTCCAACGCTTTCCGGCCAGAGTTTGTCAGTACAGTTCGATATCTTCAATTTCGGCAATCTGCTCAACAAGAACTGGGGCAAGGTCCAGATTACCCAGGCCAGTACTCGCAACAACGTCCCGATTCTCCAGCACTCCGGGCAGACTGGGATCGATCCGAAGACGGCGCAGAGCACCTTCAACTTCAATGTGAACACCAAGGAATACGTAGTTGGAGACTTGGTATCCAGTTACTGGCGGTCTCAGCTCTCGGTTCGTTACAGCTTCTAGCATGCGGGTATGATGGCTAAGCGGGCACGAATTTCGGTTCGTGCCCGCTTTGCGTCCGGTTAGTTTCTTGGGATGAAGCCGTGCCCGGTCACCTTCGTCCTCAAGGCAGTTCTCCTTCTCGCCGCGTCAGCCGTCGACGCTCAGGAGCCGGCGCCCGACTCGACTGGCGACTCCACCGTAGCGACGCCGCCAACCGCTGCCGACTCCGCCCGCACTCGCCTGCCTACAGTTACAGTCAAAGCAGCAAGAGCCGCACAGTCCACCTTCGCCATTCCGCTGGCGATTACGGTCGTAGGGCGTGAGAGGCTCGAGAACCGCCGGGGATACTCTCTCGACGAGGCGCTCCAGGATGTTCCCGGAGTCGTCGCGCAATCGCGCGCCGGCGGAAGCGACATTCGACTTTCGATTCGCGGGTTTGGTGCGCGTGGCGCCGGCGACAGATCCAACGCCGGGACATCTCGCGGCGTACGCGTTCTTCTCGACGGGATCCCCGAGACCGAGCCCGACGGCCGCACGTCGTTCGACCTTATCGATCTTGCCGCCGCCGAGCGCCTGGAGGTGGTGAGATCGAATGCGTCGGCGCTTTGGGGCAATGCCGGTGGAGGCGTAGTCAGTATTTCCACGGTTCCTTCGTTCGAGAAGTTCTTCGCTGATCTACAGCAGATCGGTGGAAGCTTCGGGCTCCGGCGCAGCGTCGTGCGAGCCGGTACGAGGCTCGGCACGGGCTCTCTCGTGGCCACATTTACGAATACCTCGCAGCACGGCTGGCGCGATCGTTCGGACAGCCGCCGCTTCCTTCTCAACACCGCCCTCACTTCACAGCTCGGCGGGAGTACCGACTTCGGCCTTTTCGTCAGCGCGGCGAACGACCTGTTCCATATTCCGGGTCCATTGACGATGGCCGAAGCGCTGGCGACCCCGCGAATCGCAAACGCGACGTACGCCTCGCGCGACGAGCGCCGCTTCAATCGCCTCGGACGCATCGGTATGACGCTCGAGCATTCGTTCGGCGAATCGAGCTCACTGTCGGGAATGCTTTTCGTCAACCCGAAGGTGCTGCAAAGGTCGGAGCGCAACACGTTCCGCGACTTCAACCGCTACCACCTGGGCGGCAACGTCGTTTATCGAGGCTCGGCCGCTGTCTCCCCTCGGTTGCGGGCGACGACATTGCTCGGTGTGGACGAGGCTTATCAGAACGGAACGATCCTGTTTTATTCGCTGACCCCCGAGGGAACGCGGGGCACGGAGCTCCGCGACAACAAGGGGGAGGGTGCGCTCAACAGCGGCATTTTCGCTCAGGAGGAGCTGCTCTTCAACGAGCGCCTGGGACTCGATCTTGGAGCGCGCTACGACGTGATCCGCTATGACTATCGGAGCTTCATCGACCCGTCGCTGGATGCCGTCAAGTCGTTTTCACGCTTGACTCCGAAGATAGGAGTGAACTATCGACCGTCATCCGTGCACAGCTTTTATGCGAGCGTCGGCGGCGGAATCGAGGCGCCGGCGGGGAACGAGACCGACCCCGCTTCGACGTTCGGACAGGACACCGTCACGGCGATAAATCCGCTCCTCGATGCCATTCGTTCAACCACTTTCGAGCTCGGGACAAAGCACGCGCTGGTGCTTGCGGCTCTGGCTGATGCGACGCTCGCGTACGACGTAGCGGGCTACTGGACGGAAGTCACGAACGACATCGTCCCCTATCGCGGTGGCCGTTTCTTTTTCACCGCGGGAAAGGTGAGACGCCGCGGCGTCGAGGCGGGCGCGTCGCTCGTGTTGCCTGCAGGTCTCGAGCTCCGCGGAAACGCGAGTTACTCACGCAACCGCTACATCGAGTACACAGTCGACTCCGTGCACTACGGGAAGCCGGGAGCAATCGCGGACTACGCGGGGAATGCGGTTGCCGGAGTTCCGGGGACTTCGTACTTCGCGAGTGTCGCGCATCCGCTGGGCCCCGTCATACCGCTGAGGCTCGAGTTGTCGCTGCGCGGGGTAGGGGATTACTTCGCCGACGATGCCAACGTCGTTCGTGTCCCCGACTACCATACGGTAGCGCTCACGATGTCGACTAGTCGACTGATCCATCTGAGCAGTCAGATCGGGCTTCGTGCTTTCGTGGCGGTGGAGAATCTCACCGATCGGCGGTACATCGGCTCCGCTTTTGTGAATCCCGATGTAGTGAATGGTGTGCCCGTTGCGTTCGAGCCGGGCTCCCCACGGGCATTCGTCGTGTCAGTTTCGCTCGGGTGGAGATAGCAGAGAACTGCCTGCCGCAGGGGCGCAGAGGAGCAGAGAAAACCAGTTTAGGGGAACAGCCCGCGCGGCTCGGGCCTTTCCGCGCCGAGCTGAAAGAAACAGCTCTGCGTCTCTGCTCCTCTGCGGCGGCTAGGCTCTGCTAGCTCCGGGGCCGGGTTGACCGTTTTTGATGATTCGAGTCAAAACCGGGTTTCGCCGTTACGGGTCGCGCGATGTTGTCTTAAGGGATGCCGCGACTTCCCGACGGAAAGTTCAAATCCCTTACCTCGAGAATTATCGGTGCGGCGATAGAAGTGCACCGGCACCTCGGACCTGGCCTTCTCGAATCCACATATGAGGATTGCCTCGAGTGGGAGCTGAAGGAAGAAGGGATCGCAGTTGCCAGGCAGGTCAAAGTGCCTTTGATGTACAAAGGAAGAGCCCTGGCCTCGAGCTACCGTCTCGATTTGCTTGTTGATCAAAGCGTCATCGTCGACGTAAAAGCCGTCGACCACGTGGCCGACATCCATGGTGCGCAGATTTTGACGTACCTGCGCCTGACAAATATCGAGGTCGGGCTGCTGATCAATTTCAACTCTGCGATGGTTCGCGACGGGATAAAGCGATTCGTTCTCCCATCGATCGTATCCAGAGATCTCGAAGGTGGGTGAGATGGTTGGGACCTACTTTGCCGCGGAGACGCAGAGACGCAAAGTTTTCTTGTGTTTGTGACTCAGCTCGGGCTGAAAGGCCCGAGCCGCGCGGGCTGTTCCCCCCAACTGGTTTTCTCTGCTCCTCTGCGTCTCTGCGGCAAGCGGTTCTCTGCTACCTCCGCCATCTCGAAGCGACTCTCACCCTTTTAGAAGATGCTGAGGTTGATGTAGCGCTTCGGATTCCGCTTCAGGTCGACCATTATCGAATCCATGTGCTGAATCAGCGCGCGCACGTCGTTGTACGCCCCGGGATCGTTCAGCGCGAGACCTACTGACCCCTGCCCGGAGTTGGCTTTCGTCACGATCGAATCGAGCTTCGCGCTGGTCACCCTGAAGTCCGCCGCGAGGGCCGCCATGTTCGCGCTCGTCTGGCGCACGTTCGTCAGAGTCGAATCGATCTTCGCGGAATCGACGCCCGACGTCGCCCGGCGAAGCGACGCCTGTGTCAGCGTCAGCTGCCGGTTCTGCTCCGCGGCGATTCTGCTGAAATCCGATACCAGCCGGTTCATGTTCAGCACCAGCTGATTCGACGAAGCGAGACTCTTCCGTAGGTCCGTCACTCCTCCCGCCGCGATGAGCTCGCGCTGCAGCGCCGTCGTGATCGCGTTGATGGATGTCGCTATCGAGTCGGCCTTGACGGTGAGCTGCGCGATTCCCGGCGACGATGGTCCTACCGGTATCGTGTCCTCTTCCGGCACTGACTGAGGATTGGGGGCTTTCGGTGTCAGTGCGATGGCCATGTCGCCGAATATTCCGTTCGGAACGACCGTCGCCGTCGTGCCCCTGGGAACCTTGTACTCTCTGCCGACCCGAAACGTCGTCAGCACAGTTCCATCCTGTCTGAGCTCGACCTGGTCGACGTACCCGACGTTGACGCCCGCAAGGAGAACCGGCTGTCCCTGCTTGAGCCCTGAATTCCACGGGAATTTCGCGTAGAGGGCGTAGCCTTTCGAGAGGCCGCCACGCGCGAGCCATAGTGATCCGATGATTGCGACCATGACGGCGAGAGCCATCAGCAGTCCAACGAGTACGTCGTCTCGTTTCTTCATGCCTGGAGGTAGGGTGCGAGCAGGAGTGCGGTGAGCGCGTCGAGGACGAGTATTGCGACCGACGTGATGACGACCGCCTGCGCGGTGCTGCGGCCGACGCCTTCAGCACCGACATTCGCGGTGTAGCCCTCGTAGGAGCAGAAGAAAGCAATCGCCGCGCCGAAGATCGTCGCCTTAATGATACTATAGACTATCTGGAACGGCGCGAACGCGAGGCGCAGGCCCTCGGAGAATGCGGCGCTGGTCACGTCCGTTGCGACCACCGCGGTAAGGTAGGCCGTCCCGACGCCGATGGCGTCCGCGAGAATCACCAGCATTGGGACCATTACAACGGCGGCGATGAATCGCGGAACAACGAGGTAAGCGACAGGATCGTAAGCCAGTGTCTCCAGTGCGTCGATCTGCTCGGTCACGCGCATCGTTCCGATCTCGGCGGTGATGCGCGCTCCGACACGCCCGGTGAGGACAAGCCCGGTGAGCAGCGGACCGAGCTCGAGAATGATCGACTGCCTCGAGATCAACCCCACCACCGAGAGCTGGACGCCGCCGAAAAGCTGATAGCGCGTCTGAAAGGCGGTCACGGCTCCAATGAATGCGGCGACGATTGCGGCGAGCGGAAGCGAATCAACACCGATGTTCCGCATCTGTCTGATCGTCTCGCGGCCGTAAGTCCCCGGATCGAGAAATCCGCGGCCGATGTCGCGCATGAAATACACGCGCTCTCCAACCCGCCCGAAAAGAGACGAGACAGCGCGTATCAAGTTCGCACGCGCGCGAAAAGAATCAGTCCGAGGACCCCGAAGAAAATGCTTGGAACCCACGCGGCGAGCTCGGCGGGAAGCATTCCCTTGCCGCCGATCGCTTTCGTCATCTGCACCAGCATGATGAAGATCACCGTCGTGCCAAGAGAGATACCGATGCCGTACGCCGCCCCGCCGCGCTGTGTGCTCGTCGCCAGCGGCGCGCCGAAGAGCAGGATGACCATGCTGGTAACAGGGATCACGATCTTCAGCATTCGCTCGACCTTAAGCGAGTTGACGTCCCCGCCCGACCGTTCCATCGCGTCGATGAAGCGGCCGAGCTCCCGATACTCCATGTCGGTTGGCGCGCGTGAGGCCACCGTCAGCTGCTGTGGACGCTCGACCAGCCGGGCATCGCGCAGCGAGTCGAACGCATAAGTGATATTGAACATCGAATCGGTCAGCACATGCATCGTTCCCTGCGTGAGCTTCCACCCTTTGCGCGGGTCGTAATACGCGTTGCCTGCGTTCAGAATGTAGGTCGGGTAGTCCGGGCCTCTGCCTTTTCGCTCGATGGTGAGACCGTCTATCGAGTTTCGCTCGACGTGCAGCGTCTGCACCTTGTAGACTCTGCCTCGCTCCGCCGCGTAGGCAAAATTGTACCTCTCACTCTGCGTCGAGAACTTCTGCGTCTCCAGGAGCTCGAGCTTCCTTCGATTTGCCTGAGGAGTTATCTCGCCGAGTACAAGGCCGGCGACGGTTGCGATCGCACCTCCGACGAAGATCGGGGCAATGAAGCGGTAGAAGCTCACACCCGATGCCTTTGCCGCTGTGATCTCCGAATGGCGCGTCAGCGATCCGATGGAGAAAACGGTCGCGAACAGCACCCCCGCCGGAAGAATCAAGAACATGTAATCGGGCAGCGAGTAAACGTAGCTCAGCGCGATGTTCATCGCCGGGAGCTTCTGCGCCAGATATTTGTCGAGGTTGTCGGTGATGTCGAAAATGATCAGCAGCAGGGGAAAGCCGACGGCAGTCGCGACAAAAATCTTCCAGAACTCGGCGAAGACGTACCGGTCGAGCGGTCTTACAAGGCTCACGACGCGCTGGGTCGTGGTCCCGGTGACGCCATTGGCGCGCGGCGGCGCGCCAGCCCCAGCCGCGACCGGATTGAATCCAGCAGGTCGCGCACGTCCCCTCCGCGTCCGGACGTGTTCTCCTTACCCATGCGTGAGAGCAGCCAGATAGCGAGAGCGGTGAAGATCAGGTTCGCTCCCCACATGGAGATGAAGGGCGGGACAATGCCTCGCCTCGCGAGTGATTCTCCAGCGATGAGGCCAACGTAGTAGAGTGCGAAGACCACCAGGCTGACCCCGATGGTCAGGCCCACCCCGCCGCGGGGAAACCGCAGAGCTATCGGGGCGCCGAGCAGGAGAAACACGAAGCAGGCAGTGGCGAGCGCAAACTTTTTCTGGATCTCGACTTCGTAAGCGTTCTGACTTCTCCGGGCATCCTCGACGCGAATTCGAATGCCCTCGAGCGTGGCCGGGAGCTCCGCGGCCGTTGTAGCGCCGGTGTCGAGTCGCGACGCAGTTGCCCCGGCGCCGGCGGGCTGACCGTCGCTACGCCTCTGGAGAAATGGCGGCTTCGCGGAAGAGTCTGACGCGCGTGGCGCATGCTTCGGAGGCTTCGGGAACGTCAGTGCCTGGGCGCCGAGAGATTTTACTCCGATCTGGGCGAGCACTGCGCAGTATGCCTTCCCGAGTCCCACCGTCATCGGATCGTTCAACTTGGTCTTCAGGACATCCTCGCTCAGCTTTACTTTCCGGCGCTTCGCGTCCGCGAGCTTCTTGACGAACTCCCGCCGCGCATTGGCGAGCGTTTGACGCGCGACGGCCGCTTGCCGCTCCATCTCGCACACGGACATCTCACGCTCACCCTTGAAGCTGTCGCTCTTGCTCTTCTGGAACTCGTTTCCAACGCTCTTCACGCGAATCAGCTCGGTATCGAAGTACATCCGCTGGAGCTGTTCCGGCGTATTGACGGGAACGTCCTGAATCGTGCCGCTGTATAAAGTGAGCTGGAGGTCGGTGCGGTTCAGCGACAGCGCCATGTTGCCACTGTCGGCGTAAACCGTGCGGCGGCGGGTTGCGTCGCCGACGTCGTAGATCGTAACCTCTCGCATCCTGTTGGAAGTTTTGCTGAGGTGGTTGGCCCGGAGATAGAGCTTCCCGGGGCTCACCTCGTTGATGACCTGCTCGCGCAGCCCGAACGTAGGCTTCTTCTGCGCGATGTCCCCCTGAAGAGTGCGAAGCCGATGATTGGCGCGCGGGAGTACCTGATCGTTGAACAGGAGCATGAACAGGGTCATACCTACGCCGGCAATGAGCACCGGCTTCAGCACGCTGCGGAGACTCACACCCCCGGCCTTCATTGCCGTGATCTCGTTCTCCGAGGCGAGGCGGCTGAACGCGTACAAGGTCGATACGAGCACGGCCATCGGCATCGACAGGGCAACCGTGAGAGGCACCGAAAGCCCGAGGAATTCGCCGATGATACTCCAGGGCAATCCCTTCCCGACGAGCTCGCCGAAGCGCTTCGCGATGTACTGCAGAAGCAGCAACGAAGTGAGCGCGGTGAGGGCGAAGAAGAGGGGTCCGACGTGCTCCTTGAGGACGTATCTGTGGAGTATCTTCACGGGGTGAATCTAATACACCGCCGCCTGCTGTTCGTCTCGCTCGCGGCAGCTGTTTGGACTGCTGCAGCGAGCGCTCAGCAGGGCGGTGTGGCCAGGCCGGACACCGTCAACGCCCGGCGTTCGACAACTGCCCGGAAGGACACGATTCCGCCGAAGGACACCGTCCGTGTGCCCAGGGATACTGTCCCGGCGCCGAAGGATACGCTGCGGTTGCCCACCGACACCGCGAGAGAGCCGGCAGACACCACACTGCGACTGCCACTGCCTACAGTCGGGCGGCCGGCACCGCGTCCAAGGATACGGCTGGGCGGTGATTCGCTGGGACTGCGCCTGCCCCCGGTTGTATCGCGTGCGGACCGCGAAAGCTACCTGCAGGCGGTCGCGCAAATCGAGGCTGCCCGCGCAACGGCTTTTCAGCAGAACATGCGTGCCATCATCCAAGCCGTGTGGGGGCAGGTTGCAACCTCGAGCTTTGCGACGTCGGAGATTCCGCCGACGTTTGCGGGTGAAGCTCCTGCCGAGCCGAAGACCGTTGCAGACCGCGCGGGCGACATCATCTCGGAGCACACCGATCTCGCCCTCCAGTTGAACGGACGGATGGAATTCCGCGGCGAGAAGAACCAGAGCGCGCAATGCGCGGGCGGAATCATCAACCCCGTGTTCAACTGCCGCAGCGCGTTTGCGCCCCTTCTGGATTTTCAGTTCAACGCACGCTCCGGGGGAATCGTAGCGGAGCGCATTCACGTCGACGTCGACTATGACACGCAGCGGGAGTTCGACGCATCGAACAACATTTCCATCAACTATCAGGGGAAGGGAACCGAGCTCCTGCAGCGTCTCGAGATCGGCAACGTGACGTTTCAGCCACCGGTGTCGCGATTCATCACCGCGGGAATTCCCAGCGGGAACTACGGAATTCAGGCGATCACGAAGCTTGGACCTGCACGCGTTCGCACCATCCTCGCGCAGCAGAAGGGCAACATCGTCAACGATCGCGTGTTCACCGTTGGCGATCAGACTCTTCAGGCAGTGGACCGCCGGATAGAGGACCATCAATTCGAGCCGCGCCGGTTCTTCTTCACGGTTTCCCCAAAGCTGTTCGGCTCCGCCTATCCAAACATCGACATCCTGGACAGCAGGCGGATGACCTCGCTCGCCCTCTCGCTTCCGGATACGCTTCGGCCGACGAAGATCTTTCTCTATCGGCTGCTGATCGGCGGCCAGCCGCCGAATCCGAGCGGTCCCCAGTTCCGCATCATCGGCGACCCGCGGTCACGCCGCGGACAGGTTTACGAGCGTCTCCGCGAAGGGGTGGACTACTACGTCGATCCGTCGCAGCTGTGGATCGCCCTGGTACGCCCTCTCTCGCTCAACAACGAGCGACTCGTGGTCGCGTATCGCGTGAACGTCAACGGTCGGGATACGATTCACGTGACGACGGGCGGCACCCCCGATCTCGAGTACAATGCCAAGACAGATCAGCTGGCGAACCTGTTGTGGGATCCGCGAGTGACCCCGGATGATCCCGCGTTCGACCGGGAGATCAGAAGCATCTATCGCATAGGCGGGCCCGAGGTTCAGCGGCAGAGCGTGATCGTCAAGATCGTCACCGGAACGGGAGTCGATCAGGAGAAGGCAAACGACGAGACTGGCAACGCGGAAACTTTTCTCCAGCTTTTTCGCATCGCTCAGAAAACGAACAACTCGACATTCGACGTCGAGAACCGCCTCTGGCCCCGGCCCGCTGATCCGAATTTCGAGCTGAGCCTGGGCGCGTCGGCAACGCGGGTCATTCGCGACCAGTTTCTCGTTTTTCCGTCGCTCAAGCCTTTTGCCATCGACGGATTCGCCGGCCGGCTCAATCCCAGCAACGATACGATCTACACGACGCCGTCGGAGTACGTGAAATCGGCGCAGCGTCCGCTTTCGGTCTATCACATCCGCGCGCGCTATCAGGCTGAAGGGAGCGGCGACAGGGGCAGTCTGATGCTCGGCGCAGTGCAGCTGCGGCCGAACTCGGAGCGGTTGCTCATTGACGGAATCCCACTCGTGCGCGGCACCGACTACACGGTCGATTACGATCTCGGACGGGTTTCATTTGCGCGGCCCGATACGCTCTTCCCGCGGCCGCGTCAGGTGACGGCGCAGTTCGAGGAAAATCCGGTTTTCGCCGAGACTCCGACATCCATCTTCGGCGCGACAGCGGAGTTCCCGCTCGCGCGCGGCAGCATCAACTTCACGGCAATCTCGCAGACGCAGAAGACAACGTTCAACCGGCCGCCGCTCGGCTTCGAGCCCGCCGGCTCGCTCGTTGCCGGCGTGACGGCGCTCTTCAACTTCAACGCCTCGCCGCTCACTTCGCTCGTATCACGGCTGCCTTACGGCGAGACTACGGTTCCGTCGCGGATCAGTGTATCGGGCGAGTTTGCCGCGAGTCGACCCGAGCCGAACGCCGCGGGTCAGGCGTACCTCGAATCGTTCGAGGGAGAAGGCGGAATCCAGGTGCCGCTGCTCGATACGCAATGGTACTACGGCAGCCAGCCGGCGCTGGGGCGCGACTTTGCCACGCGCTACGGATCTCAGTCGATCGATCTCACTCGCGCATCTACTCTCGCCTGGCAAAGCGATGGACTCGATGCGAACGGGCGCGCCATACGCTACACCATCGAGCAGATCGACCCGCAGACGACGCTCATCGGCACCGGACTATCCGGTCCGGAGCAGATGCTGTGGATGACGCTGTATCCGCTGTCGATAGGTGGATTGAGGGGAGAGGGAAACTTCAGATGGACCGTCGGCAATACGCCGAGTGGGCGACGATGGCGATCGATTCGCACGCCTCTCGGCGCCACGGGGTCGGATCTTTCGCGCGTCGAGAACATCGAGTTCTGGGCGCAGATCAACGTGTCGCCCGTCAAGCGTGCAAAGAACCCGATTCTGATGATCGACTTCGGCGACGTCTCGGAAAATTCCGTCACTTTCGCGCCTGATACAGCGATCATCCGCCGCACCGAGGGCACTTCCGCCGGACGCGACACCACGTACACCGGCAAGAAGATTCAGGGCTTCGACGCCCTCGACAGCGAGCGCGACCAGTTGTCCCGCGCGTTCAACGTCGGCGTGAACGACAATGGTCTGCTGGGCGATCTCGCGGGCACGATAGTAATCGTTGCGGACACTCTTCCCGGAGCGCCGCCGTCCACGCGAACCGGCCACGCATTCGCGACGTGCCGCGGCGGCTACTTCTTCGTTCGCGTGCTCGGCGATTCGCGCGTGGATTGTACCGTAGCGAACAATCGTCTCGACGAGGAGGACATCGATGGCGACGGCGTTCTCAACCTCACTGGAGCGGAACGCGAGCAGGAGGAGCTGCGGCGCTACATCGTCAACCTCGGGGACGCTTCGAAGTACAATCGTGTCGGCCGTTGCTCGGTCGCTCCCCGTGTCGTCGTCGGTCCGCCGCCCGACAGCGTCTGTTGGGTATTGTTCCGGATTCCGTTCCGAACCCCTGACGATTCGATCGGGTTGCCTTTGCTCAGACGGATGAGAACCGTTCGACTCACGATGATCTCCGGCGACGCGCTCGGCGACGCCGAGTTCAGCCAGATCGCACTCGCTCGTCTTCGCCTGACCGGATCGCCATGGATCAAGCGGCGCGAGACCAGCCTGCAGGGCGTGGGCGCGGAGCAGCCCGGGTCGGGATTCATTAATGCGGGCGTGATCGGCACGCAGGACCGCGGTCTCGCGGCGGGCATCAGCTACGAATCGCCGCCGGGCGTCGTGGACGAGCCGGATACGAAGCGCTCGAATTTCGAGACTGACCGAATACAGGTCAACGAGCGGTCTCTCCGGTTAACCGCCGGCAATCTCGCGGTCTTCGACCGCGCAGAGGCGTATTTCCGCTTCCCTGAAGGCGAGAAGAATTTCATGGCGTACAAGGAGCTGCGCCTCTGGGCCCGCGGAATACGCAACGGCTGGGGCTCGAACGGCGACCTCCAGTTCTTCATCAAGATCGGCCGAGATCCCAACAACTTCTATCTCTACCGGACTACACTGAACGGCGGACCGGGACGGGAAGCGTGGCTCCCGGAAATCCGGGTTGATTTTCAGAAACTCTTCAAGCTTCGGGCGGAGATTCAGAACGCGTACCTGCAGGGCCGGGCGCGCAACACGTGCACTGGTCTGGACTCCATTCTCATTGCGAACACTCCTGTTCCGCCGACGGGTCTGCGCTACGTCGCGTGCTCCGGTGGGTACATTGCGTATACGTCGGACCCGGGTGTGAACCCGCCGAACCTTGCATCGGTCCAGGAGCTCGCTGTCGGAATGATTCGCACCGGCCTGGGAAGCTCTGGCTCTCCGATCGCGCCCGGCGACACGCTCGAGCTCTGGGTGGACGACATCCGGCTGGGCGGGGTTGTCGACGCTGCCGGCTTTGCGGGACAGATCGGCCTCTCCATTCTCGCAAGCGATTTTGCGGACATCCGCCTCAACCTCAGCAGGCGCGATCCGAATTTCAGACAGCTCGCCGAGCAGCCCACGTTTCTCACTGACAACAGCGTGAACGTCTCGTCGGCGTTCCATCTCGAGAAGCTTCTCCCGAAGTCGTTCGGACTGACGATTCCGTTCTCGGTCAACTACACTTCGGCCGACATCGACCCATTGTTCATGTCGCAATCCGATCTGGAGGGCGACATCATCGAGAACCTGCGCACTCCGCACACGAGCGCTACTTCAGTCAGCTTCGCGGTGGCTCTGGCGACGCCACTGAAGGATCACCGCCTTGCCGCGCTCCTCAACAGCCTGTCTCTCACCAGCACTTACACGTCGGCCGCAGCGCGCACCGAATACGAGGACGGGCGCGCGCATAACTTCACAATCGGGCTCGATTACAATCTCTCGCGGGCGTTGCTCTCCGGTCTTTCGCGCTTTGCGCCGGCGGAGCTCCATCTGACGAGCGTCTACACGAGGGGGAGCGACAGGCGAACAGCTTTTCTCAAGCCCGCGGGCGCGATCGACGACATCGGGCGTGAGATTGCAGGCGAAACGACTAACTGGCGCAACGGCACTTCGTTTCAGCTCAAGCCGACCAAAACGCTGAGCGGGAGACTCGACTTCAGCTCCGTTCGCGACCTTCGCGGATACGGCCTGGACTCCCCGCTAGGCGTAATCGCTACGGATGATCGCGACAGATTCCTCGGGGCTGACACGGGGCTCGAGCGGGAGCGGGACCTCCAGGCCGCAATCAGTTTCACCCCGATCGTATCGTCGTGGATCAAGCCGCGGCTCGACATCGGCAGCACCTATAACATGCTGCGCGATCCGAACACCCTGGGGTACGAGCGCGAGAGCGACACGACGCAGGCACTGCGTCTGCCGCTACGCCTCGGCAGCTCGCAGACCACGACCGCGGGAGTTACGATCGACCTTCCGCGTGCAGCGCGCGAGAACCTCGACAGCACCAGCATTCTCCACCGCCTCCTCACGGCCATCCAGCCAATCGACGTCAACTACAATAGAAGTCTCATCTCGGTGTTCGAGGGGACGCCCATATCTCCGCCGCTCTCGTACCAGCTCGCGTTGGGTGGAGGAACCTTCCGAGAGCTCGGCGGCCGGCCGGCCACGAGTGCGGGGCTGGTTCGGCAGATCTCGGCGACACATTCGATTCTGCTGCCGTTCGGCGCGAGCATCTCGAATCGCTACCAGCTCATCAACGCGCGGAACTGGACGCGCAGATTCGACGACCGCCGCGCGATCACCGACGGGACGCAGCTCGTATTCCCCGATGTTGCGCTGCGCTGGAGCATGAAGCCTGACCGGTTGCGGAGACTGATCGCGACCGTCGGAGGGAGCGCTCGCGCGGTTCAGACGAGACAGCTGAATTCAACTCAGCCGGAGTTCGAGCTCGCGGCGGCTGTTGCGGGAGCGGTGACTCCATTCAGCGGGCCGATCGGCGTCGATCGTGGAGAGACAGTCGTGACGAGCTATCCCGCGAACCTGTCGATTGTGTTTGCGGGCGCCAGGCCGTTGTCGTCGACGGTCGGCTACACGCTGTCCCGACGGAGAGAGACGCGGCCCGGGTTGAGCGCAAAGAGCGCCGACGCCGACGTCACCGTCGAGATCGCAAAGCCGTGGGCCCTCCCGCCGTCATGGAAGCCGCGCAGCGACCTGCGCACTCGCGTCAGCTATCAGGACACGCATGGTGATAACTTCGTGTTGAATCCGCTCTCGATAACCGAGGAGAGCCGGCTCAGCGACAATGGGAGACGGGCGATCAGCTTCAGCGCCGATACCGACGTCGCTGAGAACTTCGCCTCCAGCTTTGTCGTATCACGGGTTGAGAGCTTCGACAGAAACCTCAATCGTCGGTTCACGCAGACCGTTCTGAGCGCCGTGCTGCATTTGAAGTTCTACGCCGGAGACGTGCAGTGAGAAAAGCCGCGCTTGCATTCCTTCTTCTTACGGCGTGTGAGCGCGGCGGACCGAGGCCGGGAAAGTTCGACGGCGAGTCGGCGGTTCGCTACGCAAAGGCGCAGGTGGATTTCGGTCCACGCGTTCCCGGATCACCGGGTGCCCAGCGCGCCGGCGACTGGATTGTTGCGCGGATGCGGGAGCGAGCCGACTCCGTGATCGTCCAGAGCTGGACGCACACGCTGGCGGACGGGCGCCAGGTTCCGCTGCGCAACATTCTTGCGCGCTTCCGCCCCGATCTGCCCGACCGCGTGCTGTACGTGACTCACTGGGACACGCGACCGGTGAGCGACGAGGCCGAGGACCGGGTTCAGCGGACATTGCCGGTCCCGGGAGCGAACGACGGAGGGTCGGGTGTTGGCTTGCTTGTCGCGCTTGCCGACGCGCTGAAGAAAACGCCACCCGCGGTGGGTGTCGATTTGCTGTTCGTCGACGGCGAGGATTACGGAAATTTCGGGACGATGCAGGACGTCCTCATGGGATCGACGTACTTCGCGTCGCATCTGCCGAGTCCGAATTACCGGCCGATCTTCGGCGTTCTGTGGGACATGATCGGGGACAGGGACCTTCGCATCAAGCAGGAGCAGAACTCGGTTGCTCAGGCGCCCGAAGTTGTGCGACGAGTCTGGCAGGTTGCCGCCGAGCTCGGGCACGACGACGTGTTTGTCGCTGAGCAGACGCCGTATCCCATTACCGACGATCATATTCCTCTTCTGCAGGCGGGGCTGCGAGTTATCGATGTGATCGATTACGAGTACCCGTACCATCATCGGCCCACTGATACTCTCGACAAGATCTCGGCTCGGTCGTTGTCGATAGTCGGGGAGGTCGCTGAAGCTCTGGTTCGATAGCGGCATCCTGCTTTTGTGGCCAGGTTCCTGAGTTCAGCCAAGAATTGCAGCTAGCAAGCTCCCGCTGCTAGGCTCCAGCTACCAGCGTGTGCGGTTTACACTGCGCGAAATGGATGTCGCACCGAATCGTCCGATGCGTAGCGTTCGGCCGGGATTGTTTACGATGACTCATGCCGACCCCAGGCGAGCGAAAAGCGCTGCTCTTCCTCGGCGCCGTCGTCGTGCTCGGTGCCGGTGCACGCGGCGCTGCAGTCCTCCATGGTGACGCGCCACCTGATGCTGCCGCACGTCGCGCGCTCGACGCTCAGATAGAAGCGGTCGACTCCGCACGGCAACGCGTCGCGAGCAAGAAAAAAGGCAGAAAAACGGGGAAGGGTCGACGCACCAAGTCGGCCGAATCATCGGCGTCAATCGAACCCGGACCCGCCGCTCCCGTCGAGCCGGTCATCCCCGCGATCATCGACATGGATCTCGCGACCGCTGACGAAATCGAGACGCTCCGCGGCGTCGGTCCCGCGCTCGCGGGGCGCATCGTCGCCGACCGCGATTCCCTGGGTCCGTTCGGCAGCACCGAGGAGCTCCAGCGGGTGCGGGGAATCGGCGCCCGGCTCGCAAAGAAAATCGCTCCCCAGGTAACCTTTTCCCTCCTTCCGCGTCATCCCCGTACAGCAAGCGACGGGACGTCGGCGCCACCCAGGAGCAGACGGAAATCCCGCCGGGGGGACTCACAAAATTGACCGCTTCAGCCGCCACTTACGAACGACTAGGCGATCTACTCGTTCGTGACGGGCTAATCACGCGTGACCAGCTGAATCTGGCGCTGCAGGAGCAGCGCGAGAGCGGCATGCGCCTGGGCTACAGCCTCGTCGCCCTCGGCTTCGTCAAGGAAACCGACCTCACGAGAACGCTCGCCCGGCAGTACCGCATGCCCGCGGTCGATCTCACGAATTTCGAGGTCGACCCTCGCATCGCGCGCCTCATCCCCAGCGAGATGGCGTCGAAGCACCTCGTGCTCCCCCTCAAGCGCGACGGCCGCACCCTCACGGTCGCGATGGCCGACCCCACCAGCACCGGCGTCCTCGACGACCTCAAGTTCATCACCCGCTGCGACATCTTCCCCGTGATCGCGGGCGAGTACACCATCCGCCACGCCATCGAGCGCTACTACGAGTCGAACGAAGCGCAGATGGAAAACCTGCTCAAGGATATCGCCAAGTTCGGCGATACCGATATCGAGCTCGTCGAGCAGATAGAGGAGGACATGACGGCGGCTGCGCTCTCCATCGCGGTCCAGGAAGCACCGGTCGTCAAGCTCATCAACGCGCTTCTCACGGACGCCGTTGCCCGCGGCGCCTCGGACATTCACTTCGAGTGCTTCGAGCACGAGCTGCGAGTTCGCTACCGCATCGACGGAATTCTCCACGAAATCATGAAGCCGCCGCTCAAGCTTCGCTCGGCTCTCATCTCGCGCTTCAAGATCATGGCGAACCTCAACATCTCGGAGCGTCGCATCCCGCAGGACGGACGCATCAAGCTGAAGATCATGAATCGCGTCATCGACTACCGCGTGTCGACTCTTCCGACGCTCTTCGGTGAGAAGGTCGTGCTCCGAATTCTCGACAAGGGGAATCTCAACCTCGACCTCACGACGTTTGGCATCGAGCCCCGAGCCGAGCGTGAGATAATGGACGCGATCGCGAACCCGTACGGCATGATGCTCGTCACCGGTCCCACGGGCTCGGGAAAAACGACCACCCTGTACTCGGCGCTCTCGAAGGTCAACAACATCCACGTCAACATCATGACGGCGGAGGACCCGGTCGAGTACAACCTGTTCGGAATCAATCAGGTGCTCGTGCGCTCCGAGATCGGCATGACCTTCGCCGCCGCGCTGAGAGCGTTCCTGCGCCAGGATCCGAACATCATCATGGTCGGCGAGATCCGCGATCTCGAGACGGCGAGCATCGCCATCAAGGCCGCGCTAACGGGCCACCTGGTCCTCTCGACGCTGCACACGAACTCCGCCCCCGAGACTGTTACGCGTCTGATGGACATGGGAATCGAGGGATTCAATGTCGCGTCGGCAATCAACCTCATCGTCGCCCAGCGACTAGTCCCGAAAATCTGCCTGAGCTGCGCCGAGAAGTACGTGCCGGAGGGTCCCGAGCTGGCGATGGCAAAGGTCAACGCACGGACAACGATGCGGGAGCTGCAGTTCAGCGACGTGGCCCTTGCCGATACAAAGCTGCATGCCGCACGTCACGCCGCTCCGCACCTTCAGAAAGTCACACTCGACACTCCGATCGGCGATCTCCCGTTCTTCCGCGGTCGGGGCTGCGACGCATGCCAGGGCACGGGGCTCAAGGGGCGGCAGGGGCTCTACGAGACAATGAACATGACCCAGCCCCTGCGCCGGCTGATCATGCAGAACGCAGGCGCTGCCGAAATCGGGAAGCTGGCAATTGCAGAGGGGATGCTGACGCTCCGCATGGACGGCTGGCTCAAGGTGATAAAGGGCATCACTACCCTCGATCAGGTTATCCGCGAGACCAGCATCTGATGGCGCTACCGTGCCTTCTGCTTACCGAAGAGGCCCCACAATCGTCCCTCAGCGGGGACCTTTCCAGCAGCAGACCGGAGAACAGCCAATGACTGCATCGCCGGCGCGTGCCGCGCCAGCTACGCCCGCACGTCTCAGCCCCCTCGTCCCGGTGAGTTCATCCGCCGAGTCGCCGGGGCAGGAGCCGCCTCTGGCGCATCCTGTTGTCGGACGGGCGCCGCCCGCTCTCGCAGTCAACCTGCGCGTTCTGCTCGATGAGATGGTGGCGTCGAAAGCGTCGGATCTGCACATCGTGGCCGGCCAGCCGCCAAAGCTGCGCATCGATGGCGACATCACCAACGCCTCGACGGGAAACTACCTCAGCACAAAGGACACTCTCCAGCTCGCCTACTCGGTTCTCACGGAGGACCAGAAGAAGCGATTCGAGCAGGAGGACGAGCTCGATTTTTCATTCGGCATTGCCAACCTTGCGCGCTTCCGCGGCAATTGCTTCCGGCAGCGCGGCTGCGTTTCGATGGTGATTCGACAGATTCCGTTCGACATCAAGGGCTTCCAGGAGCTGGGACTCCCGCCCGCCATCGCGAAGATGGCGGAAAAGCCCCGTGGTCTGGTGCTCGTCACAGGGCCAACCGGCTCCGGAAAGTCGACGACCCTCGCAGCGGTGATCGACAAGATCAATCACGAGCGAAAGGGTCACATCATCACGGTCGAAGATCCCATCGAGTTCATCCACAAGCACCACAGCTGCCTGATCAATCAGCGCGAAGTGGGCACCGACACGAAATCTTTTGCCAACGCGCTCAAGTACGCTCTCCGCGAGGATCCGGACGTGATCCTCATCGGTGAGATGCGGGACCTGGAAACTATTCAGGCCGCGCTCACCATCGCCGAGACGGGGCACCTCGCGTTCGCCACGCTGCACACGAACTCGGCCGCCGAGGCTATCAACCGGATCATCGATGTCTTCCCTCCGCACCAGCAGTCGCAGGTGCGGGCGCAGCTGGCGTTCGTGCTCGAGGGGATCGTGACGCAGACGCTCGTTCCGCGCGCCACTGGGCGAGGGCGCGTTCTTGCGGCGGAGGTTCTGATAATCACGCCGGCGATCCGCGCGCTGATTCGTGACGACAAGATCCATCAGATCTACTCGTCGATGCAGGCGGGCAAGAAGTGGGGGATGCAGACGCTCAACGACTCGCTGTACGCTCTCTACATGGGTCGCGAGATCACGGCCGATGAAGCGCTGCGCGTGACGAGCGCCCCCGACGAGTTCAATCGCATGATCGGCCGTGAGCCGACCGGGCACGACGAAGGCGTCCTGGTACGGGGCGTCGTCAAGATGCACGAGAAAGTAGCGAGGGCCCGGTAACAGATGACGAGCTTCACGTATACGGCGCGGTCGTTCTCCGGCGACCTCAAGTCGGCTACGCTCGAGGCATCGTCGCGTGACGACGTAATCGCACAGCTTCGCCGCCAGCGCCTGAGCGTCGTCAAGATCGACGAAGCAGCAGCAGCGAAGAAGGCGCGGCGCGGGCACATCAGGATGCGCGACGTGGTGATCTTCACGCGCCAGTTCTCGACAATGATCAATGCCGGACTGCCCCTCGTTCAGGCGCTCAACATTCTGGCCGAGCAAAGCCAGAACAAAGTGCTTTCGGACGTGACGCGGAAGGTGGTGTTCGACGTTGAGTCGGGTAAGACCGTTGCCGACGCGATGGGCAAGCACCCCCACGCGTTCAGTCCGCTGTACGTGAACATGGTCGCAGCGGGTGAGGCGGGCGGTATCCTGGACACGATTCTGATGCGTCTCGCCACATTCATGGAGAAGAACGATGCGTTGATTCGGAAGGTGAAGGGCGCGACGATCTATCCGAGCGTCATCATGAGCATAGCGGCAATTGCCGTCACGGTGCTGCTGGTGTTCGTGATTCCGGTGTTCGAGAATCTGTTCACTTCCGCCGGTCTCGCTCTGCCTCTGCCGACGCGCGTGGTGATGGCGCTGTCGCGGTTCCTGAAGGGCTACTGGTACGTCGTGATCTCGGTTGTCGTCACCGCGTTCTTCTTATACAAGCGTTACGCGGCGACGCCGAATGGTCGCCTGAACATCGACAAGATTCTGCTGAGGGTGCCGGTGCTTGGGGACGTGATCAGGAAGGCGGCCGTGTCGCGGTTCACGCGTACGCTCGGCACGCTGGTCAGCTCCGGCGTGAGTATTCTCGACGGCCTCGAGATTACGGCAAGGACAGCGGGCAACCGGGTGGTGCAGGATGCGATCATGGAATCGCGCGCGTCGATCGCCGGCGGTGACACGATTGCCCAGCCGCTCAAGAAGTCGGGTGTATTCCCCCCGATGGTGATCTCGATGATCTCGGTTGGAGAGCAGACGGGAGGTCTGGACGAGATGCTGTCGAAGATTGCCGACTTCTACGACGACGAGGTCGACGCGGCGGTGAGCAACCTGCTCAGCCTGCTGGAGCCGATGATGATCGTGTTCCTCGGCGTCGTGGTGGGAGGCATGGTCGTGAGCATGTATCTGCCGATCTTCGACATGATCAACGCGGTGCAATAGAACCCGGGTATTGGAGCCTTGCCCGCCACAGACCCTACTCAACATATTTGTTGAGTAGGCTCACCGTTTTGTATCGCGGTCGACAGACATGTCAAACATCGCACTGAAGACCCCTCTTCCAAAATCGCTCGACCTGGCGAATCCGGCGCACCTGGCGGCCATAAGGAAATACAAGTTCCTGGTGGCGCGCTCGGTTTTCAGCAGCGATTCCGCCATGGCCGACGCGTTCGGGGTCGATCGCAGCAACATGGCGCGGTGGAAGGGTGGCGCAGGACTTAGTCCTGAGCATTCCGACCGAATCGAAGGTATCGAGACGGTGGTCGCGCTCCTGCTCGAAGTCCTTTCGCCGTCAACGATTCCCAAGTGGCTCAGAGGAATCAACGCGCACCTGGACAATCGCCGTCCCCTTGACGTCCTAATGGCAGGGCGCCTTTCCGAGGTAATTGCGGCTGTGGAGAACGAGCGAAGCGGAGCGTTTGCCTGAGCCGTTGATCTCGCTGTGGCGAGTCTTCCCGTTTGACCCCGCGGCCGAGGCTGGCGAGATGTTCAGCGCCTCCCGCGTGCCAGCGAATCAAGGTGCGGGTCGGTTCGACATCACGCACCTCACCCCAGCCGGGTACTTCGGCGAATCGCCTGCCCACGCCGTCGCCGAAGTCATTCAAGGCCTGCGAAATCAAGTGCTGGATAAGGCCGACCTCATTCGCTCGAGAAGGCGGCTCGCGCTCGTGCAGGGCGAGCTGAACGCACCAGCCATCGGCAGGCACGCACATGGAATCGCAGATCTCTGTGACCCGCGCGTGTTGGCCGAGTTCGAGATTCGACCCGACGTTCTGGCCGGCTCCGACGTCCGGGCGACTCAACGAATTGCCGAGAAGCTGTACAAGCAGCGCTTACGGGGGTTCAGATGGTGGTCATCTCTTTTTGGCGACTGGCACACGACAATTCTCTTCGATAGGCGGCTGGGGAAGAGGCACCTTCGTTTCGGCAATCCAGCGCCGCTGACCCTCGATAGTGAGGGAGTTGTTCAGGCTGCCGAACGGCTCACGATACGACTGGCGTGATTCGTTTCACAAAGCGGCTGAGCGGCTGAATTCGTTCTTTGAGTAGCGATGTAATATTCGTGCATGGCAAACCGGATCGCGGCGATCCTCCTTCAAGTGGGCATCGTTGCTGTAATAATTGCCGCCGCGCCGTATAAGCTCTTCGAGCTCGACCGCTATTTCGTTCCCAAGGAGCTTGTCCTCCACGTAGTCGCGCTGTTCATCGCGATTGTTCTCGTCGTCCGGCGGCGCACCATCAGCATCGATCTCCCCGATGCTCTGATCGCACTCTTCCTCGCCTGGAGCGCCGCGTCCGCACTCTTCGCCACAAATCATTGGGCGGGCCAACGCGCGCTCGGACTCAGTGTCTCGAGCGCGCTGATCTTCTGGGGCGCTCGCAGGCTGGGCACACTCGAGATGTTCCGTCCGATCCTTATCGCCGCTGCGTTTGCGACCGTTCTCGCCTCCGCCGCTTCACTCGCACAGACTTACGGATTCCAGACGGACTACTTCAGCCTCAACCGCGCACCCGGCGGAACACTCGGCAACCGAAACTTCGTTGCCCACATTGCCGCGATAGGATTGCCTGCAGTCGTTTGGTCCACCGTTACGTCGCGACACTCGACCGGCGCGCTGCTCGGCTCACTTGGCGTCGGTGTGCTCGGCGCCGCGCTCGTGTTGTCACGCTCGCGCGCGGCGTGGCTCGCCGTGGTCGCGTGCGTGATCGTGCTTGCCGGACCGCTCTTCGTATCCCGCAATTACTGGGAAGGCGCTCAGGTCGGCGGACGGCTCTCGCAGGTGCTCCTCGCCGGCGCGCTCGGCGGTATCGTCGCGATAGCTCTCCCGAACAAGCTCAACTGGGCGAGCGATTCGCCGTATCTCGATTCCGCCCGCGGGATGGTCGATTATAGCACAGGGAGCGGACGCGGCCGTGTGGCGCAGTACGAGAATTCATTCCGCATGGCGAGGGCGCATCCGGTCTTCGGAGTAGGGCCCGGCAACTGGCCCGTTCGCTATGTACGATATGCTCCAGCAAACGATCGCTCACTCGGCGACGATGGCATGACTGCGAACCCGTGGCCGAGCAGCGACTGGGTCGCCTTTGTTTCGGAGCGGGGATTCGTTGCGGCGATCGCGCTCCTGCTCGTCTTCGTAACGCTGTTCTTCAGGGCATTTCGAGGTTGGCGCGAGGGCGGGGATGGTTCTGTGGCGGGGGAGCCGAGCGTTCCAGGAGAGCCGGCGCGGCCGCCCGCAAACGGCGAACGCAACGTTCCAGCAGATGCGGGCATGGTGACCGGCAACGGAGTGCGCCGGCGGGTTGTCAGCGATCGCGTTCTTCTCAAGCTTGCGCTCGCCGGAACGATCGTCGCCACGATCGTGGTGAGCGCATTCGACGCCGTCCTTCTGCTCGCCGCACCCGCGTTTCTGATCTGGAGCGTCGTGGGCGCCGCAACGGGAGGAAGGGTACGCCCGCGGCCCGTGGAGCTGTCCGACAAGGCTTGGCGAATTGCTGCTGCTGGAACGCTGCTGATCGTGATCGCATCGGCTGCGCGAAGTGCGACCCAGATGCGATCGATGGCCATCGTTGGCCGCGGTGGCCAGACGGCGGGATGGTTGCGCGGCGCAGCGTGGGATCCAGCGAGCTATCGCATCAACATTCGCGTCGCGGATTTGTTGTCCCGGCGCGGCCGGTGCGCCACCGCGCGCCCACACGCGAGGCGAGCTCTGGCCCTGTTCCCACATTCCCCGGCGGCGAAGCGCCTCGTAAGGCGTTGCCGGTAGGCTCTTGTCGCGGCGGATAGCTCGCAGCGGTACGGTTTGATTTGAGAGCAGAGAGTTTTATGGATCCTATTGCCAGTTTTATCAGGCCCACTCAGTGACCCAAACGCCGAACTGAGCGTTATGCCAAAACTGGCAATGAGATCCATAAAACTCTCTGCTCTCAAATCAAACCGTACCAGTACTGGATACCTGGGTCGCTGGCCGCTGACCGCGCAGCGAATTAGGATTCGATCCACTATGCAGATCAGCCAGGGACGTCTCAGAAAATCAATGCGACACCTCGGCGCCGTCGCCGTCCTCGTCGCTGTTACCGCCTGCACCTCGGCCTATCAGGCGCCCCCGGGTCCACCGAACGCAGACTCGACGGCAATCCTCCGCGATATCGCTTATCTCGCCAGCGACCAGCTCGAAGGCCGTCTTACCGGAACGCCGGGGAACGACACCGCCGCCGCGTACCTTGCCCGCCGGTACAAGACGCTTGGGCTCGTCGCACCGTTCCCCGGCTACCTCCAGCCGTTCGAAGCGCGCTCGGCCGCCGATGCACGTGCCGGACGCACCGAGCCCCGGCGCTCGCAGAACGTTGTCGCCCTCGTGAGGGGCAGAGATCCGGTGCTCCGCGAAGAGTATATAGTAGTGGGCGCGCACTTCGATCACCTCGGACGCTCCACCACGTTCGCGCAAGACCCTGACGCAAAGGACGCAATCCGGAACGGCGCCGATGACAATGCGTCCGGCACTGCCGCGGTAATGGAGCTCGCGCGACTGTTCGCGATGAATCCGCCGCGCCGCTCTGTGATCTTCGCAAACTTCAGCGGCGAGGAGCTCGGCCTTCTCGGCTCACAATATTTTGTCGCCCATTCGCCCGTGCCGATAAACCGCATCGTCGCAATGCTCAACTTCGACATGGTTGGCCGCCTCCAGAACGACAGGCTTACTGTGTACGGGACGGCGACCGCCACCGAGTTCAAAGCGCTCCTCGACAGCGCGAACGCAGCGTCGGCAAACGGTGCGCTGAGGCTGACAGGAATTGGCGACGGATTCGGCCCGTCAGATCAGTCATCGTTCTACGCGAAGGACATCCCCGTCCTGCATTTCTTCACGAATCAGCATGAGGACTACCATCGGGCTACCGACGATGTGGAGAAGATCAACTCGTCGGGCACAGCCCGCGTCGTGGATCTCGCTTACAGAGTGGCGCGATCGATTGCTGAGCGGCCGTCGCACCTCACTTTCGTGAAGACGGCGGCGCCAGTGCGATCCATGAGCCGGCAGGGGTCGCAGACCTACCTCGGCTCTGTTCCCGACATGGCAGCCACCGACGTTGTTGGAATGCGTCTCATGGCGGTGAGGCCGGAAAGCCCGGCCGACAAGGGTGGGCTGAAAGCCGGTGACGTCATCGTCGAATTCGGTGGGAAGCCGGTAAAGGATCTTTACAGCTACACCGACGCTCTCTACGCGCACAAACCCGACGATGTAGTGAAAGTCGTTGTCATGCGCGGCGGCAAGCGCATCGAGCTGAGCGTTACGCTCGGCAAGCGCGGCGGGTAATAACAACAACTGAGAACTACACGCGACCGCTGATCGCTAAGCGCTCAGCGCTGCGTGCTCAAGCGGAACATCGGCGGAGATTTCAGCCCACGCGCGGTGTTCCGTCTTAGCGCGCAGCGGCCAGCGTTAAGCGGTCAGCGGGTCGCGTGTAGTTCTCAGTTGAAGAGTGCGCTCTCCCGCTTCTATTGTCGCTTGACCGTCTCGGGCAGCAGTACGAACCGCGCGTAATTCGCGGTATTGAAGTACTGCCGAGCCGCCTGCTGCAGCTGCGCCGGCGTCAGCCGCTTCACCATCTCGTCGTAGACGCTCGTCAAGCCGGCCAGGTCCTCGCCGGCCGCGTCGCGCGCCAGGATGTTCGTGAGCCAGTACGAGTTCTGCTTCGTCTCAACCTCACGCGAGCGCAGAATCTGCTCCTTTACCTTGTCGATGTCGCTCTGCGGAGCCGGGTTGACCTTCAGTGAGTCGATCAGCGCAAACACCGCCTTCGTCAGCGGCTCGACGTTCTCCGGCGACGATCCGAACGACACCGAAATCGCGTACTCCGGGCGCGGCTCCCGGCTGCAGCCGCCGCCGACATTCGGGCTGTACGTGCCGCCGAGCTTCTCACGCAGGGTTTCGTTCAAACGCATCTGAATGAGTGTAGTCAGCGCGCGCAACGCGAACCGGTTTTCCGGCGTGCTCACGCAGGCGCCGGTGAACTGAATCAGAGTATTCGCCTTGGGCTCGGTGCCCTTCCGAACGGTGCGCTGCACGACGCCCTTCGGCGGAGCAACGCCCGTATCGCGCCAGCTTTCCTTCCGGCCCAGCGACGGGAGACTAGCCAGATACTGCTCGACGTACGGCTTCAGGGTCGTCGTATCGACATTACCGACGAATACGAACGTGAAGTCGCTCGCATCGGCGAATCGGTCCTTGTAGAAGGCGAACGACTTCGCGGGATTCACTTCGGCAAATACCGCCGGCGTGAACGGCCGGTCGCGAACGCTGTGCTGGCTCATCGTGACCTGCACGGTATCCCTGAACACTTCCTCGGGTGACGATCCGCGATTCGCGAGGAAGGGTGTGACCTGATTCTTGAACGCTGCGAATGCGACACTGTCGAGGCGCGGCGACGTAAAGCCCAGATAGATGAGCTGGAAGAGCGTTTCGAGATCCTTCGGCGAGCTGCGACCGTTCAATCCCTCGGTGGTTTCGGAGATCGTCGCGTTAACGCCCACCGCTTTCCCGCTCAGCTTCTTCTCGAGATCGATCCGGTTGAACGTGCCAACGCCGCTCAACCCCATGATCTGCGCCGCGAGATCGGCGGACACGACATCGGCGTCGGACGCGAGTGAAGTCCCCCCCTTGCTGTACGCGCCGACAAGCACTTCGTCATCCTTGAAGTCCGTTGGCTTGACGATGACACGCGCTCCGTTTGAAAGCTTCCACTCTGTGGCGCCGATGCTCGCGATTGTGCGCGTGCTCAGCACCTTGCCTGGCTTTGGCGGATTGGCGAGAAGAGCTTCGGTGGAGAGATTCTCCGCGTAGGCTGCGATGGGCGCTTTCGATGCACGATCGAACACCGCAAGCAGCCCGCTCTCGGTCGGCACAGGCACACCGGTTTTCACCGGTGTCTGAGCGATGATGACGCGGTTCTCGTCGGTGATCCAGCTGCGCGCGAGCTGGTTCACTTCCGCGAGAGTAACCGTGCCGGCAATCGACTGAACGAGCTTGTACTCGTATTCGATACCGGGGATGCCCTCCTCCTCGAGGAAGTGGCGGATGTACTCATCTGCGAACTGCCCAGACTGCGTCTTTTCCCGCTCGGCGTACGCGCGCTCGTATGAGCGGACGAGGTTCTGCTTCGCGCGGTCGAGCTCGGATTGGAGAAATCCGAACTGGTCAACGCGGCGTGCTTCCTTGAGCAGCGCTTCGAGGCCTGCCTCGATACCGCCGTCCTTCACGCCCGCAGCAAGTGCAAAAGCTTCCGTTGTCCTGGCGAAGAAGCTGCTCTTCGACGCGCTCGCGCCGAGGAAGGGTGCATCCGGCTTCTCGGCGATCTCGGAGAAGCGATCGTTCAGCATCTGCAGGTACAGTCGCTCGACGATCTCCCGGCGATAGTCGCCAACAGTGCGCAGCGAGGTAGCGGGAAGCTTGAAGATGACGTTGACACCCGACGAAGTCGCTTCCTTGTCGCTTGCAATCGCGACAAGAGGCGTCTTGTTCGCCGGAACGTCGTAGCTCACCCGCCTGGGCGCATTCTTCCGCGCGGGTATGCCGCTGAAATGCTTCTTTATCTGCGCCTCGATTTGCGCAACGTCGAAGTCCCCGACAGCGACCACTGCCATCAGATCGGGGCGATACCAGTCCTGGTAGAACGAACGAAGCTTCGACGGAGTCGCACCCATGATGCTCTCTTCGGTACCGATCGGAAGCCTCACCGCGTAGCGCGATCCCTTGAATGCCACAGGCAGCCACTGCTTGAGCATTCTTTCGTCGGCGCCTTTCCCTCCGCGCCATTCCTCGCGAACGACACCCCGCTCGTTCATCACCTCGGTCGAGTCGAATATCTGGCCGTGTGCCCAGTCCTCGAGGATCGTGAAAGCCTGCTCGATGATCCGCGCCGTGTCCGTTGGAACAGGAAGAATGAAGACTGTCTCGTCGAAGCCCGTATAGGCGTTGAGGTCGGCGCCAAACCGGACCCCGATCGACTCGAGATACTTGATCAGGTCATTCTTCGCGAAGTGCCTGGTGCCGTTGAAGCCCGTGTGCTCCACGATGTGGGCGTATCCGAGCTGATTCTCATTCTCCAGGATGGAGCCTGCGTTGATGACAAGCCGAAGCTCTGCCCGCTTCTCGGGTTTTGCGTTCTGCCGGATGTAATAGCGGATGCCATTGGGCAGCGTTCCGATTCGCACTTTGCTGTCGACAGGGAGCTTCGTGTCGAGCGAGGGCGCCGAGAAAGTCGCTGGCGCGAGCTGCTGTGCAGGACTGAAAACGGGTAGAAGAAAAGCGACGGCTGCAGCGAGCAAACGAAGTCGTGGCATGTATGTCGGGGAAGGGGGCTATTCGGCGTCACCGGTACCGGCGACGGCGGAGCTGATCCAATATGCCAGTCGCGTGAAGCGAATCGTAGTGGCGGAAGCCCGCAATACATTTTTCTTACACGGTAGAGGCCACCGGTTAGGCCGATGAGGCGCCACTCGACGAAGGCGGCTTCCTGTTCGAAAACCTCTACGCGATGTTCGGCGGAAGGATCAGCTGACTGATTCCGCGGGGGCGATGCGGAGCGGCGTGCCCCACGGATCGGCTGTCCTCCAGCTCTGCCGATCGGCGTCGGCGTGAACGGAGTAGCCGCCGGCCTCGAGACTTTGCGCGGCGGCAGCCGCATCAGCCGGGGTCGGAACCACAACGGTCCATTCGAGTAACCGGGCGTCATTCTCCTCCGAGCGCGGCGCTCCCGTCGCCCACGTGTTCGTTCCCAGATGATGGTGGTAGCCGCCAGCCGCGAGAAAAAGTGCGCCCGGATAGCTCCAGACCATCTTGTCAAACCCGAGCCCCCCGTGATAGAACGCCTCGGCTTCGGGAATGTCCGCAACGTGCAGGTGAACGTGGCCGATCTTCGTGCCGGCCGGCATTCCGCTCCATGGAACGTCACCCGCTGCGTCGACCAGGCTCTGAACGTCGAGCGGATCGGTGGCCATCGCGAGCTGTCTCCCCTCGTACTTCCAGGTACTCCGGTCACGGTCGGAATAAACCTCGATGCCGAGACCATCGGGGTCCGTGAGATAGAGAGCCTCGCTCACGAGGTGATCCGACATTCCCGCGTACGCCCCGATGCTGGATAGATGCGCGACGAATCGACCCAGTGACGCTCGGTCAGGAAGCAGAATCGCGTAGTGATACAATCCAAGCCGCCCGCGCCGTGGAACTGCGTGCGCTCCAGGCAGCTCGTGAAGCTCGATGAGAACCGTGTCATCGCCCTGCGCGGCCAGCGAAGCGCGACCGGTGGACTGCGCGACCACGCGCAACCCGAGGACCTGCTGGTAGTACTCCAATGAGCGCGCGAGATCGGCGACCTGCAGACGCACCGGTCCAAGCCGCGTGTCGTCTGGCAAGCGGTACTTTTTCGGGGCAATACCGTAGGGAAGATCGTTGCGCGGTGTCGGCGTCTCCGCCGTCGAGCCAGCAATGCCTTTGGTTTGGGATGTTTTCATGATGACTCCCTCTCTCGTGCCTTGGCGAGGAGTGTGATGAGTGTTCGAAGCTCTGTGCGGGTCATATGTCCGAGCTGCTCCTCGTGCGCCTTTGCGATCGGTGCCTCGAGTTTCTCGAGCAGCGCGAGGCCAGTCTCGGTGATCCGACTGTTGACGAGACGCCGATCCGTCGAGTCCCGCTCGCGTTCAACGAGTCCAGCCTCTTCCATCCTGTCCAGCAATCGGGTCACATCAGGTACCTGAGAAATGAGCCGCTCACGAATGTCTTCCCGGCAGAGGCCATCAGGGCGGGCGCCCTTAAGAATTCTGAGAACGTTGTATTGCGTCGGTGTGATGTCGAACGGCTTGAGCGTCTCGATGATCGCGTAGCCGAGCACGGCGTCGGTGCGGTGGATGCTGAGCATCGCCTCCTGCTCGAGAGTGTGGAACGGCTTCGACTGTTTGATCTCGTCTTTGAGCTTTATGGTCATGATGTAAATATATGTGTTATAACACAGAAAGCAACTTGCCCGAAAACACGACTTGACCGATTTCGGGGTCGCTCCTATCGTCGGATTCGGAACGGATGGCTCTCGGTACGGTAGAACTGAAGGCAGCGACAACGTGACCCGCGGGTCGACCGCTCGTCTGTCAAAGGCAGAGGAGCATCAGTCGACCCGTTCGTTTTTTCTTTCATCCGACATCAATGAGAATCACCGCCCTTTGCTCGACTGCAGCGCTTGTCGCTACTGGATGCATCCAGGACCTGTCCGGCCCGCCTGCCGTTGAGACGATTCCTCTCCGGGCAACCATCACGCCGGATAACCGGTGCACCGTCGAGACCCTGGGCAGGACCTATACATCCATCGGACATGTGCGCGGAGCAACTCCGCCTACCTTCACCGGAACATTGGAGAACAGTGGCTTCCACGCGGTGGGTTGCTGGGTCGCGATGAGTGACGGCACAGATGGAGATTTCGTCCTCTTGTTCTCGGGCGATTCGTTCCAGAAGCCCTTCGAGGTCGGCAGTTACCTTCCGCGCTTCGAGCCGCCTTACGGCTCTTCGGAAAAGCTGGTGAGCGTCTCGTTCCAGACGGTTGCCCTGCCGGACCATCGCCTCAAGACCGTCGATCAATCGACGGGCGCCGTAACGATCGAGGCTGCCCCGGGCGGGGGAAGGATCATTCGCGTTGACGTGAGCGTCATCAAGTACGAGGGCTGACGGCGCGCGAGGTTCATCGTCCACAAATTGCCCGAAACAGCCCTGATCCGAGGATCGGGGCTTTTTTTTGTGGAACCGATTCGGCGGGTTCAGCTGATTTGCCGGGCTAGGCGATTCGCCGGATTCGGCGGATCCAGCTGATTTAGCGCTAGACCGATCGGCGCGCCCATTGGGCGTTGCCTTCGCCGCTCGGGGGAAGTCATTCAGGGATGACGTCCCCCCTCTATCGTGGCGTTGCGACGTTCTGCGGAGTTGTTACCGCGCTGATTGTTCTCGAGCTCGGTCTCAGGCCGCTTGCCACACCCGATCTGCCTCCATTTGCGCGGCCGGCGCTGGACGCTTTCGACGCGCCGGTTGTCACCACGCGCCAGCTGGAGGAAGGAATCGCCGAGGCTAACTTCTCCGCCGCCGGCGCTCGTCTAACTGGAAATCCGACGTTATCCGGCGCGCCGCTCATCGTTGTTCTCGGTGACTCTCACGTTGTCGCCCGCGAGATAGGCGACGGTGAGACAATGGGTTCCTGGATCGAGCGTCTCGCGCGGCGCGAGCGCTACTTCCTCAACGTCCGCCAGTACGGGTGGCGCGGCGCTTCTCCGCCGCAGTACCTGATGGTTGCTGGCGACGTGCGCGACCGGTGGCGGCCGGTGCAGGTCGTAGTGATTCTCGACGGCGACGACCTTGGCGCCGACCCGCTCAATCGCCGGTTTCCCCGGATGCGGATCGGGCAGGACGATGCCGTCGAGATCGTTCACTCACCGGACGTGAATCCCGACACGGCCATAAATGGCGGGCGCTTCACAGTCGCGATGCTCGCACGGATGAGATGGCGTCGCGTCCTCGAGCGGGCGCCGAAGAATCTGCGGGCGTTTCTCAACACACCCGTCGAGCCCCGTGGACCGGCTCCGACGCCGGAGATGCTCGCCGCCGTCCCGCGTGCCGGGGTGAAGGCTCTGGCGAAGGCGTACGGGCCAGGTCTGCTGATTGTCTATACCGCTGACGTACGAGTCAAAGGTGGCGAGCGGGTCGATGACGGAGAGGAGCGTCTGCTCTCAGCCTGCGCTCAGTATCACGTGCGGTGCGTGTCGATGCGCGAGACGATGCTCGCGGCGCGGCGCGCGGGCCACGTTGTGCGAGGGTTCCAGACGACGACGCTCGGCGTCGGCCACCTCAACGCGAAGGGACACGAGCTGGTCGGGCGGGCGATCTGGAGTGCAGTGCGTCCAGAGATGCCGAGAAGCATGGTCCAGATGGCAGACGGGTAGCGAGATGCTTTTCATCTCCTGGGAATTCGTTGCCTTTCTCGCGATTGTGCTGGCCGGGCTGCGTGTCATGCCCACGCGTGAATCGAGGCAATGTCTACTTCTGATCGCCAGCGCAGTGTTCTACGGATCCCACACGCCGTGGCATTTGCTGGTTCTCGCTGTGCCGAGCCTGATCGACTTCGCCTGCGCCGTGCGGATCGAAGACACCGAGGATCCCGCTAAGAGAAAACAATGGCTGATGCTGAGCCTCGTCTCGAATCTGGGACTGCTCGCCTACTTCAAGTACGCTGATTTCTTTGCCGACACGATCGGAGATCTCCTCGGTGTCTCTACGATACCGCTCGGACTCGCGCTGCCGCTTGGGATCTCTTTCTTCGTCTTCAAGACGCTGAGCTACACGATCGACGTCTATCGCCGCGAGATACCGGCGTGCAGGAGCATATGGCGTTACGCGATGTTCGTGTCGTATTTCCCGGAGCTCGTCGCGGGTCCGATCGTCCGCGCATCCGTGTTCCTGCCGCAGATGGACCGCAAGCTCGAGCCGTCTCGCGAGCGTACGATGGTCGGACTGCAGCTCATTCTGCTCGGCGTGACGAAGAAGCTGTTCATCGCCGACCGGCTGGCGACACTCGTGAACCCGGTTTTCCTCGCGCCGGAAGGGTATTCGCAGTTCACGGTTATCTCAGCAGTCGTGGCGTATTCGCTCCAGATATACTGCGACTTCTCGGGATACTCCGACATTGCCATCGGCGTGTCGAGAATTATCGGCTTCGATCTCCCCGAGAATTTCAACATGCCTTATATCGCCAGGTCGGTCACTGAATTCTGGCGGCGCTGGCATATCACACTCTCACAGTGGCTGCGCGACTACCTGTACGTTCCGCTCGGAGGCAACCGGAAGGGTGCTCGGCGCACATACATCAACCTCATGCTCACGATGCTGCTCGGCGGGCTATGGCACGGAGCGGCGTGGACATTCGTTGTGTGGGGACTGCTGCATGGAGTCGGTCTTGCCGTTCACAAGATCTGGACGCAGCAGGTATCGCAGGGACGCCAGCCATTTCATGGCGTTGTCGGGTGGCTGACGACGTACGCGTTCGTCTGCGTCGGATGGGTGTTCTTCCGCGCGGCCGATTTCGGGACGGCAATGCTGATGCTGCGAAAGATCGTCGGCCTCGAGCCGGGCGGAGCGAACTGGGTTTATCTGCCGCTTCTCTTGATCGTCCCGCTTGTCGTCGCTGCGCACGCAGCCGGTGTGTGGATTAGCGAGCAGGAGAAGCGAACGAACACCTCGCCGGAGATGTGGATTCCCGCTACGGGCTTTGCGTCGCGGATATACGATGCCGCCGCCGGCATAGCTCTCCGTCCGCATCGCGCGTCCGGTCTCTACATGCTCCTGCCGCGTCCGGGATTCGTGAGCGCATTCGTGCTGACTGTGTGGCTGGTCGGATTATTTCTGTTCTCGCCCGTGCATACGCGGCCGTTCATCTACTTCCAGTTCTGATTGCCGCATCACGCGCCCTGATTTCTCGCTCCGTGGCAAGCTCACAAATCTTTCCGAGGCGTGAATTTTCACATGCGCAATGAGGGCACTTTTCGATCGCACCACGTGTAGGACATTCGTGCCCATGACAAAGCTCAAGATGGTCGCGACGCTCACGCTCGCAATTCCGCTCCTCGTCGTTCCCTACGACTTCTCGCGTACGCTCAGCGATCCCGTCACTGAAGTCGGTGACGCGATTACTGCTGCATCCGAGCAGATCGTCAGCAACGTTCAGCGCACGAGCTATCTCGGGTTCGACACGTACTCGTATCCGGGTGACGAAGCGATGCGCGCCTGGCGCGACGAGAGTGTTCCCTACGAGTGGGTCGGGTATTACCTGCCGTCCCCTTGCCACAGGAGCGATTCGTGGTCGGGCACGCGCGAGAAGCTCACCGGCATGGGTTGGGGACTCGCCGTGATCTACGTCGGGCAGCAGGCGTGGGCCAAAGTCCCGCCAAAGAAGATCGTCAGGACGAAGTACGTCACGAAAAGGGTCAAGGTCACCACTCGACGAAACGGCAAGCGCGTCACGAGATACGTTCGGAAGCGCGTTCCGGTCAAAGTCGTGACGTACGCTCGCGCGAAGCAAGGCTCGAACTGCTCGACTCGTTTCGTAAGTGGTGCGCGAGGGCATATCGATGCACGCGACGCAATTACACGCACAGCCGCCGAGGGATTCCCCAGGGGCACCGTGATATTCCTCGACATCGAGCGAATGGACTCGGTCCCGAAGTCGATGCGCGACTACTACAAGTCGTGGACGGCAAGCGTGCTCGCGGACGGCCGCTACCGCCCGGGATTCTACACACACAACCACAACGCGAAGCTCGTGTACCGCGACGTTTCGCGGGTGTTCGTCTCCGCGGCGATTTCCGCTGAGCCGCAATTCTGGATAGCCGGCTCGCGCGGATTTTCCGAGGACAGCGAGCCGCACGAAGTAGGGCATTCGTTCGCCAACGTCTGGCAGGGCGTCCTCGACGTGGTGCAAACGCACAACGGCGTGAAGCTCCCGATCGACGTCAACGTAGCCAGCGTACCGTCACCCTCCTCGCACCAGTACGCTCTGACCGACTAGTTCAAGGCGGCGGGAATGCCGCATATTTAGTCATGGGCAGGATCAAGCGCGCCATCCACAAGGTCCTGTTCTCCCAGAAATCCTTCGAGTTGTTTCAGCGCCACGGCATCAACGTGACGCGACATCATTTCTATAATCCCATCCCGGACACCCAGGCTCTGGCCGCAGACGAGGCGATGTGGGAAGAGGAAGCAAAGCTCGCGGGCGTCGATCTGAACGTGGAAAAACAATTACAGCTGCTCAGTGATGTTTTTCCACGATTCCAGCATGAATACGACTTCCCGTTGAACAAGACTGCGACGCCGCATGAATACTTCATCAACAACGGCGCGTTCGGGCTCGTATCAGCCGCCGTGCTGCACGGGATGATTCGGCATTTCTCTCCGCGAACGATCATCGAGGTAGGATCGGGAAACTCGACATACGTGTCGGCACGAGCGAGTCTCATGAATGCCGCGGATGGACACTCCACAAAGCTGATCGCGATCGAGCCATATCCGAAACGCGTATTGAAAAAGGGATTTCCCGGCTTGGCGGAGCTGATTCGCAAGAAAGTGGAACATGTGGGAGCAGATTTCTTTACTCAGCTCGAGGCCGGTGACATTCTTTTCATCGACTCGAGCCATGTCGTCCGCATGGGCGGCGACGTAAACCTTCTCTTTCTGGAAGTGCTTCCGACGCTGAAGAAGGGAGTCGTTGTCCACATTCACGATATTTTCCTCCCCCACCATTACCCGAAGGATTGGGTAGTGCGAAAGCAGAACTTCTGGACCGAACAATACCTCCTGCAGGCCTTTTTGATTGGAAACAGAGATTTCGAAGTGTTGTGGTGCGGCAGCTATGTCTATTCGAAGCATCCGGAGAAGCTGAAATCAGCATTTCCGCCTCCGAATGGGTTGGGATTTGGTGACAACTATTTCTCGAGCAGTTTCTGGATGAGAAAAGTTGACTGACGGCCTCATTTCTCGAGCGAGGAACAGCTGGACGGACGACGCCCAATGAGATCGCGCGATCCAGCCACCTCGCCCCATCGGGGACAGCCCGTCCGCACCGCGGGGGCGACGCTCGAATCCGCCAAGGCGGCGATGGTGATGCTGCATGGTCGCGGCGCGACAGCCGAAAGCATTCTGACGCTCGTTCAGGCGATCGACACGGCGGGATTTGCTTACCTCGCCCTGCAGGCAGCGGGGAATACCTGGTATCCGAATTCTTTCCTTTCTCCTATTGCTTCAAACGAACCCGGTATTACTTCCGGATTGGCGGCGATCGACGACCTGCTGAAGCGGATTGTGGACGCCGGCATTCCGCTCGAGCGGACGATGCTGCTCGGTTTCTCACAGGGCGCCTGCCTCTCGCTCGAGTACGCCGCCCGTCACGCGCGCCGATATGGCGGCTTAGCAGGCCTGAGCGGCGGCCTGATCGGTCCTGATGACACGCCGCGAAACTATCCCGGATCCTTCGACGGCACTCCGATCTTTCTCGGCTGCAGCGACGCGGATTTTCATATTCCCGCTCAGCGCGTTCACGAATCCGCGCGCGTCCTCCGGAAGATGGGCGCCGACGTGACGATGAAGCTCTATCCCGGAATGGATCACATCGTCAACGAAGATGAAGTGCAGAAGGTCCGCGAGATGATGGCAGCTGTTCTCGCCGACGCTTAGATGCGATTCACATTCGACGCGCTCCCGGCGCGCGTCGTTTTCGGCGCCGGCTGCTTTTCGCAGCTCGCCGATGAGGTCGACAGACTCGAAGCGAGAGCCGTTCTTCTGGTCGGGAGTCGCGGGCGAGGCAATCTTCTGGAGCGCGCGAAGGAGCTGCTCGGGGAAAGGGTCGCGGGGGTTTTCGACGAGGCTGTGATGCATGTTCCGGCGGAAGTTGCGGAACGTGCGCGTGATCAGGCGAAGACAGCCCGAGCTGATTCGATTGTGTGCATAGGCGGCGGCTCGTCGATCGGTGTCGCAAAGGCCGTCGCGGTCACAACGAGTCTTCCTATCGTCGCTATCCCCACTACATACAGCGGATCGGAGGTCACTCCGATCTGGGGTTTGACGAAAGGCGGAATCAAAGAGACCGCACGCGATGCGCGCGCGCAGCCGCGAACGGTGATCTACGATCCGGAGCTGACGCTGAGGCTCCCGGTCTCAGTGTCGGCCGCGAGCGGCATGAACGCGATCGCGCACTGTGTCGAAGCTATGTACGCGCCTGACGGGAATCCGGTCACGACACTGATGGCCGCGGAAGGAATACGCTCCCTGGTTTCCGCACTGCCTTTGATCGTGACCGCGCCCGACGATCTCGACGCGCGAACGCTGGCGCTTTACGGAGCGTGGATGGGAGGAACCGTGCTCGGCATGGTGCAGATGGGACTGCATCACAAGCTGTGTCACACACTCGGCGGGAGCTTCGATCTCCCGCATGCAGAGACTCACGCAGTTCTTCTTCCGTACACAGCGGAGTACAACGCTCCTGCGGCGGTCGAAGCGATGTCACGCGTAGCCGGCGCGCTGGGAGCTTCCGACGCGCCTGCGGGCTTGTTCGAGCTAGGCCGCCGACTTCCGATTCCTCGATCACTCGCGGAGCTCGGAATACGCGAAGACGATCTCGAGCGCGCGGCGGAGATTGCGGTGGAGCGACCATATCCGAATCCGAGGCCGGTTACTCGCGAGGGTGTTCTGTCGATTCTGCTCGAAGCGTTCGAGGGAGTGCACCTCGGCAACGATCTCGTTTAGGCGAGATCTGTGCGCTAGCCACAGAAACACAGAATCACAGCAGCGTTTCTTTGGGACAGCTCGTGCCAATCCGGCGGCGCTCGCCAAACTGAGTTCAATCAAGAAAAAACGGCTGCGAATCGACGCCGAAAACAGCAGGTGATGCCTTCTGTGCTTCTGTGATTCTGTGGCTAGCGCACAGATGCCTTCCTGGTATGAGCGAGTCGGTTGATCAGTACAGCAGCTCTCACGGTCGCTCGAGGAATCGACTTCAGGTTGACCGTCTCGTCAGGAGTGTGCCCCGCATTGCCAACCGGTCCGAGACCGTCAAGCGCGTCGACGTAGCTCGCGACGAATGAGATATCGCCGGCGCCGCGAAGCCCCGGGTCCAGCGCTTCGGTCGGTCCCATGCCCAACGCGCGCGTCACGGTATCCAGCGTCGCCAGAAGCGCATAGTTACCGGGAGTGGGAGGCATTGGTGGCGACTCCACTGAGAATGTGATAGCCGCCGAAGTTCCCGCGAGATTCGTAGCCACGATCTCGCGCATCCGGCTGCGTGCTTTGTGGAGCTGCTCGAGCGTTAGAAACCTCAGGTCGCCCTGCACCTGAACTGTCTTCGGAATGATGTTGAGCTTCCCCGAGGCAGTTCCAGAATTGAGTGTCGTATCGTACGCCACGTTCGTTCCGCCAACGATCACGCCGGGATTGAATGTCAGGTACTGCTCGCCCGCCATAGTTTCACGAAAAGCGTTGAGGATGCGCGCGGCCTCGTAAACCGCGCCGTAGCCTGAGGCCGCCGAGAAGATTCCCTGTGAGTGCGACGGCTTGGCGCTCACGGTGAGTAGCCACGAGCTCCACCCGCGGCGCGCGACCGTCGCTTTGCCGGCATCCTCTTCGAATGCGAGGACCGCATCGCTCCGCTTTGCGGCGTCGATCAGGGCGGCCCGCGAAACGCTGAATGGCTCGCCCGCAAGCTCTTCGTCGCCCATCAGGGCCACAATGATGTCGGTGTCCTCGAGCGTTCCGGCTGCCGCCATGGCCTTCAGTGCATAAAGAATGACGGCGTCGCCGCCCTTCATGTCGCTCGAGCCGGCGCCCTTCGCCGTGGAGTCGTCGAGTATTGTCCATTTCTGCCCCTCGCCCTCGAACACCGTATCGAGGTGGCCGAGAAGGAGCAGCCGCCGGCCCTTCCTCGGTTTGCGCGCCTTGTGCTCGGCGAACAGATGACCCGCGCGCTTCACTGAATCGGGGAGCGAAACCCAGCGCGTCTCGAATCCGAGTGAACGAAGCTCGCGCGCGAATTCTTCGCCCACTGCGCGGACGCCGGCGTGATTCATCGTGCCGGAGCCGATGTCGACCACCCGCCCGACAAACGCGATCTGCTCCGCAACGTGCTGCTCCACGTAACTCTGCATCCTGCGTTCGGCGGGCGAGAGCGACTGCCCAGCAGCGGCCAACGGAGAAGCGATCAGCAGCAGTGCGATTGATCGTATTAACTGTGACGTAGTCGGCATGTGATTCGATGTGTAGGAGAAGTGCTCGAACAATTCAGCGCGGCTCATGTGAGCGCAAGCTCCTTCGCTCAGTGAGACAGGATCGCTAGATTCCGCACATCATGGCTGCTGAACCGTCGAAGAAAATCAACTACAGCAGGGCGTGGGCGGAGGCGCGCGAGCTCGTCTGGCAGCACAGGCGCTCGCTTTCCATCGGCCTCGCGCTGATGCTCGTCAATCGACTCGCCGGCCTCGTGCTTCCCGCGAGCTCGAAATACCTCATCGACGACGTCCTCGGGAAAAACCGCGCTGATCTGCTGGTGCCGCTCGGGGTTGCGGCGGGCCTCGCCGTGCTGATCCAGGCTGTCGCGGCGTACGCGCTCTCGCAGATCGTGAGCATCGCCGCGCAGCGGGCCATCTCCGACATGCGGAAGACCGTTCAGTCCCACGTGCTTCACCTTCCGGTATCCTTCTTCGATTCGACCAAGACCGGCGTGCTGATCTCGCGCATCATGACGGATGCTGAAGGAGTGCGGAACCTCGTTGGCACGGGACTCATACAGCTGACTGGAGGAATGGTCACCGCGGCGATCGCTCTGGCCGTCCTGTTCTACCTCAACTGGAAGCTGACTGTGATAACAATCGTCATCCTGCTTGCTTTTGGCGGGATGATGGCTGCCGCCTTTGCGAGGCTCCGACCGTTGTTCCGCGACCGTGGAAAGCTGAACGCCGATGTCACCGGGCGCCTCGCCGAATCGCTCGGCGGTATCAGGATCGTGAAGGTCTACGTAGCGGAAGAGCGTGAAGACCGGATCTTCGGCGAAGGAATAGACAAACTGTTCGCCAACGTTGCCCGCACGCTCACGGCCACGTCGCTCGTCGGCGCCGGGGCGACGCTCATCGTCGGCGTGATCGGGGTGATAATGATCATCGTGGGCGGAAACGCAATTCTCGCCGGCACGATGACGCTCGGCGGCTTCGTCATGTACATCTTTTTCATCGGCATGGTCGCCGCGCCGCTCGTTCAGATTGCGTCCATCGGCACGCAGATCACGGAAGCCTTTGCTGGGCTCGACCGGATTCGCGAGATCCGCGAGATGCGCACGGAAGACCGCGACGACGCGGCACGCGCTCCGCTCGGCGACGTTGCCGGTACTGTCGAGTTCGACCATGTGACGTTTTCATACGTGCCCGGGGTACCCGTTCTGCGGGATGTTTCATTCCGGGCGGCGGAGGGTTCCACAACCGCGCTGGTCGGGTCGAGCGGATCGGGCAAGAGCACCCTCATCGGGCTGGTGATGGCGTTCCACAGGCCTGACAGCGGAAGTGTGCTCGTCGACGGCCGCGACCTCGCTTCAGTCAGACTGCAGGATTTCCGGTCCCAGCTCGGCGTCGTGCTTCAGGACAACTTCCTCTTCGACGGAACCATCCGCGAGAACATCGCATTCTCCCGCCCGGATGCGAGCGACGAAGAGATACGCGAAGTGAGTCGCATAGCTCACTGCGATGAATTCATCGACCGATTCGACGCTCGATACGAGACCGTCGTCGGCGAGCGCGGTGTGAAGCTTTCCGGCGGACAACGTCAGAGGATTGCGATCGCCCGGGCGATTCTTGCCGATCCGAGAATTCTGCTGCTCGACGAGGCCACATCGAGCCTCGACAGCGAGAGCGAGGCGATGATTCGTGACGGGCTGCGGTCGCTGCGTCGCGGGCGTACAACTTTTGTCATCGCTCACCGACTTTCGACAATCGAGAGCTCTGACCAGATACTCGTGCTCGAGGGCGGTGAGATCGTCGAGCGCGGAGCGCACACAGAGCTCATCGCGATGCGCGGCCGGTATCGTCAGCTCTACGACAGGCAGTACGGCCTCGAGCACGATCTGTTCATCAATCCGGGAGAAGACCCGACGCCGAGCACGCCCTCGCCGAGAGAGGAGCTGGCTCAGGTTGTTCGCGCGCCCAGCGGAAACCTGTGAGTGCCTGGTGGATTCGCTTCGCGGCCGGAGCTGCTCAACTCTTCGCCGCCGCAACGCAGGCTCAACATCCCCCGGGCCATGATTCACCGGACTCGAGCGCTGATGCGCCGGTCGTGTTGTCCCTTGGCGCCCAGGCGACAGGCCTTCTCACAGTGGCGTCGCCGGCATACGCGAATCGCACTCTTCGTGAGGGATACCTGACTCAGCCGATGGTGATGGGTATGCTCTCGGCGCTGGACAGCCGCATCGCTGTTCACGGTATGCTCGACTTCGAGGGAATCACACTGCAGCGAGGTGAGCTCGATGCAGGAATGCACGGCGAGGGATACGTCGATCGCAGGCACCCGCACACGTATCTGCACGAGCTTGTCGCAAGCGGAGTCGGGACGCTGAAGCGAACGCGTTTCTCTCTGGCGGCAGGGAAAGGGTTCGTCGCATTTGGAACCGACGATCCGATGGTGCGGCCGTTCGTGAAATACCCGGCGAATCATCACATCGCGCAAATCGTCGAGCGTCTGCTGGCAACAGTTGCGGTGAGACAGGGCCCGCTGCTGTTCGAAACGTCGCGCTTCAATGGCGATGAGCCCGTCTCGCCGAGCGACTGGCCGAATTCGGACCGCTTATGGGATTCGTGGTCCGCTCGTGCAACGGTGTTCCCTGCGGTCGGGCTGGAGGTGCAGGCGAGTCATGCGAGGGTGAAGTCTCCCGAGCTCGACGGGGGAGGCGGACTCGATCAGCGGAAGTGGAATGTCTCACTTCGATTTGCAGACGAGCGGGCACTCCCCGGCAGAGAGGGCGAGCGGCCGGTGGGACACGATCACGAGTTGCATTCAGCGATGCAGACGACTGATGACACGGTCAGGACGTGGCGCCGGTATGGACTTGTCGAATGGGGTCGGAGCGCCGATTACGACGCAGGGGAAAAATTTTTCAGTTTCACGACAATGCTTGCCGAAGGAGAGCTCGCTCGCGGGTGGCTCGCAGTGGCCGCACGACTCGAGCGGACGGAACGGCCCGAGGAAGAGCGGCTCAGCGATCCCTTTCGGACTCAGCGCCCTGCGACGGATTTCAGCATCCTCGGCCGGACGCGGTGGGACATGGCTTCCGTGCGACTCGGCGCAAGGGCGTGGAGCTCGAGCTCGGTAGCGCTCACGCCATTCATCGAGATCGGCCGGCAGCATGTGACCGACCTCGCCACGCCCTCGGCTTTCGTTTCGAGGGACTTCTACGGCTCGAATACTCTGTGGAGCTACTCCGCCGGAATGACGATCTCAGCTGGAACAATTCATCGACGGACAGGCACGTACGGTGCAGCCGTGCGGCACGCGCACTAAGGATGGGTTTGATCCGCCTGGGTTTCGGCGGAACCGCGCGCCCATGTCGGTGTTGGAATACTGTCCCACCCTGAGAGAAAGCGAGTCGCCTTGAGAACTATTCCGTAGAATGCGAGCATCCTTTTGCCTGGCGACCGTTAGCGCATTTGCCGCACTGACGGCGTGCGACGATTCGCCCACCGATCCGGACGACGGCGATGGCACTCCTCCTCCGATTTCGGCGGTAGCCCTTCGCACCGAGGGTAACGGGCCTGTCCCCGATCGCTTCACCGGGGAGCTCTGGGTCGTCGGGAACGTCGCTTACACCACCACGTGGGGCTCGCGCGTCGTGAACGACGTCCGATCCGTCGGGAACGCCGTGAAGATCTGGGACGTTTCGGGAACGACTCCAGCTCTCATCGATTCGCTGATCGTGGCGGACGCATTCACGCTCGGCGACATTCAGGCGTCCGATGACGGCAAGCTTCTCGTCGTAGCGACGGAATTCGCTCCGGGGTCGATCGTGATTTACGATCTGGCGAATCCGAAAAAGCCGCAGCTCATCTCGCGATTCACGAACGCGAATACCGATCCGGGCGTACACACTGCCGAAGTGCAGCGGGTGAACGGCAGGCTGTACGCTTTTCTGTGCGTCGATCCCGGCAAGGATGCGCCCGCCCGCCTGGTGGTTGTCGACATCACCAATCCAGCGGCGCCGTCTCAAGTACTCTCGAAGGTGATGGGAGACCCGTATGTGCACGATGTATTCGTGCGCGATGGAATTCTCATGGCCGCGCTATGGACCGAAGGCATGTCGATCTTCGACATCGGGGGCGGTGGAAAAGGCGGAACCGTCGCCAATCCCCTCTTGCTCGGCAACGTGAGGACTGTCGGCGGCCAGGCTCACAACATCTGGTGGTTCCATGACAAGACCGACGGGACCAGGCGCTACGCGTTCGTAGGTGAAGAAGGGCCGGGGTCGATTGGATCGTCTTCGGAAGGCGACGTCCACGTCGTGGACGTTTCCGATTTCGCGAATCCGCGGGAAGTCGCCGTCTACAGCGTGGCCGGAGCGGGCGCGCACAACTTTTCGGCGGACGAGAGCCGCGGCGTATTGTTCGCCGCCTTTTACAATGGAGGCGTGCGTGCGCTCAACGTTCGCGGCAATCTTGGAGAATGCAGCTCCGCGATGAAGAGCCTCGGGCGCTGCGATCTGGGGAAGGTTGGACGCGAGGTTGCACAGGGGCTCACCGGTACCGGCTCGCCTGTTTTCGTATGGGGAGTTCAGGCGCTGGGAACGAAGCTCTATGCGTCCGATATGCTGAACGGACTATGGAAGCTGGAGACGATTCCCTGAACGGCTGCAGTCAGGACGATATCTCTGCAGTCGCCGGCGGAGCGGTGGATTCAAACTCGGGTTGATAGGCCATAACGCGCAGGCGGGCGACCCGGTCGCGAAGCGGCGGATGCGTCGCCATGAGATTCGCCAGCCGCCCTTCCTTCTCATCCCAGAGAGAGTGGAAAGGATCCACGATGCACAGCTGCGCCGAGCTCTTGGGGATTGCCTTCGGCTTCACTGTTGATCCCCCGATCTTGACGAGAGCATCCGCCAGCGCGGCGGGGTTACGCGTGAATTGGGCGCTCATGGCGTCGGCCAGAAATTCGCGTGAGCGGCCGACCCTCATCGCCATGTAGCGTGTCACCAGCGGCGCAATCACCCAGCTGATTATCCAGACGACGAGCAGCACGATCACGAGAATTCCCGCGCCCTTGCTGTCGCCGTTCGAGCGTGACCGCGAGCGGCCGCCGCCGAAGCGCATCCACCGGAATGCTGCCTCATGTACCACGGCGACGCCTCCAACCAGCGCCGTCAGGAGCGTCATCAGCCGAACGTCGAGATTCGCCACATGACCCATTTCGTGTGCGACCACCGCCTGCAGCTCGTCACGCGTACACGTTTCGAGAAGTCCTTCGGTGACGGCGATATGGGAATCGTTGAGATGGACGCCGGTTGCGAACGCGTTGGGGGCCGGCTCAGGAATGAGCCAGATCCGCGGACGCGGCACGCCTGAAGCGATCGTCATCTCGTCCACGACGTTCACGAGTTTTCGCTCCGCTTCCGTTGCGGGCTCGGTCAGCTCGCGCCCCCCGGTTGCTTTGACCAGCGTCGTTGCGCCGAACCGGTATCCCCACCATGCCATTCCGCCGGCAATCATCAGGAGCAGGATGCCAAGTCCGGGAAACATGTGCACCGAGGGGGGCAAACCCTGAGCGGCTCGCTCTCCGGCAGCACCGGACGACCACAGGTACCAGATGAGGTCGCCGCCGAAGCCCAGCCATGCGAGGAAGATGATAAATCCCGCTACAAGGCGGCGGCTGGCCTTCCTGTTCGCCTCCTGTTGGGCGAACAGATTCCCGCGGCCGCCGCGGTATTTTGACAGGTCGGCAGTGACCGCACTCCCGGTTTCGCTCATTGCCCCCAACATTGTAGCCTCACCTCGAACTGAATGAAATGAAAGTAGCGATACTCGCGGACGATCGGCCGAGCTATGTCCGTCCCCTTGCCGAAGGTCTCTTCCGCATGCTCGAGGCGTGCGGCGCAGAGCCTGTGATGCACTATGACGGGCTCGCTCATCTCGGCCTCCGGCGGTCGGTGGATCCCACCTCGCTGCGATCGATCGCCGGCTCGACGCTGCGACTCATTCCGAGCCGACGCGCGTTCGATGAATTCGTCGAGCGGGTGGGCGATGCCGATCTGATTGTTGTCGTCCTCCACGTACCTGCCAGTTTCGCCAAGGGTGTATTCCCGAACATTGAGACACTACGCGAGCGGCTGCCCAATGTTCCGGTGGTCAACTACGACATGGTCTTTCTGCCGACGCTGAACAGCTGGGCCCGGTTTCTCCTGCGTGGGGAGAAAACGGCAATTCGAGGCGGGGCGGACCGCATCTTCGACAGGGGCTCCTACGGCCTCGAGCGATACGACTGGTATCTCATGGGGTCGGTCGAGCGCGAGCTTCGCCTGCCGCCGGGCCCGCTCCCATACTCCCTCATCGGCCTCGATCTCGACGACGGATCGCTCTATCCCGATCAGGGGGGAGAATTCTCCGTTCTCGTGGATTTCATTCGGCACGGCGAACAGAATCTCGCTTACCGCAAAGTCCAGCTCGATGCGCTGAGGCTCGCCGGCGTCGACTACGTTGTCCTCGAAGGGCGGTACAGCATGAAAGAGATCCGCGAGGTTTACCGGCGCTCGTCCATGTATTTCCTCGCCTTTTGTGAAAGCTTCGGCCTTCCGGTATGCGAGCTTCAGGCGTGCGGCTGCAGGATATACATGCCCGACACGTACTGGGCCTCCTCACACTGGATCAGTGAGAGCGTGTACGGCCCTCGCAAGCCCGAATACTCGTCGAATTTCGTTGTCTACGAGAACGATCCGGAGCTGTTGGCCGAGCGCATCCGGGAAGAGGCGCGCACGTTCGATCCCGCCAGGGTGAGGGCGACATTCGAGCGGGTGCAGCCGCAGCTGCTGCACGGCGATCGTGCCGCCCTCTCGGAGTTCTTAGAGCGCGCCGAGGATGGTACGATCCATTCCCGGCTGCACAAGTCACACGTCGGCGTCGGAGGGTGACTCGAGCGACCGCTGGCCGGCCTTCCCCTGAAGTGATTGCCGCGGAGGACCCGAAGATAGATCGACCTGCGGCACCGCTCGCTCGAGCTCATCGGTGATCTCCCACAACGGAACCTGAGTCGCACCCGCCATTCCCGCGAAAAGCATCGTCGGAAAAGTCTGCTGCGCTGTGTTGTACTGCGTCGCTGTGTCGTTGTAGAGCTGGCGGGAGAAGCCAATCTTGTTCTCAGTCGCCGTGAGCTCCTCCTGCAGCTGAGCGACGTTGCCGGTTGCTTTCAGGTCCGGGTACGCTTCGACAACGGCGAGAAGACGGCTGAGCGCGCCCGTGAGCTGCGTCTCCGCGGCCAAGGTTGCAGGAACGCTGCCGGAAGTTGACGCGGCAATTGCGGTATTGCGTGCCGCAACGACTGCTTCGAGCGTTTCACGCTCGAAGTTCATCGCGCCCTTCACTGTGTTGATCAGATTCGGGATCAGGTCGTGACGGCGTTTGAGCTGAACGTCGATCTGCTTCCACGCGTTCTGTACCTGGTTCTTGAGCGAGATGAGCTTGTTGTATGCTCCAATTCCGAAGAACGCGACGACGACGACGATGATGAGCAGCAACAGGCCAGACATGTGAGCTCCGGTTAGTGAGTCGTGCAGCAAAGATAGCGAAGCGCTGGCCCGCTGCTACGTTTCAGCCGTGCGACTACCTGTCCCCGCCGTAATCCTTGCCGCCACGCTGCTGGCCGCATGCGACAAGCTCGACCTGGAGGCGCCGGCACCGGCTGTTACGGCGGACGTCGACACGCTCCCGGCGTTGCCGACGTCCACTCTCGACATTCCATTGACGTACGATCTCTCGCCCGTCGTTCAGGCCCTCGAGAACGCCGTGCCGAAGAAGTTCGGCAACCTCAACGAGCGACACGCGGTTCCCGGGCAGCCGCGAATGCGCGTTGCGTTCGAGGCCGTGCGGGACCCATTCAAGGTTTCGCTCGACGGGCAGGTCGCGCACCTCACAGCAGTGATTCATTACGCCGGCAGAGGGTGGTACAAGGCACCGGTTGTCCCCGAGGTCAGCGGCTCCTGTGGCGCGGAAGGCGTGAGACCGCGCGCGAGAATCCAGGTCACGTCGGCGCTCAGTCTCACCCAGGGGTGGAGGCTCCGCGGCAAGACGCGAATCGCCGGTGTCGAGCCGTACAGCAGCGCCAACAGGGATAAATGCCGGGTGACGGTCTTCAACATCAGTGTTACCGGCCGGGTGATTGAGGCGACGCGGAATCTTCTGAACGACAAGCGTGGGCTGGTCGACCAGAAGATCGCATCCATCGATATCCGGAGCCGTTTCGAAGGCTGGTGGCATCTGCTGCAACGCCCGATTCCGCTCACGGACAGCGTTTGGCTGTTGCTCAATCCGAGCGCGGTCCGCATGGGCGAGACCGTCGGCGTGAAGCGCACCCTCGTCACCGCGCTCGGATTCTCGGCATCCCCTCGCGTCGTTACCGGCCGAAAGCCGCCAACGGTCGAGACTCCGCTTCCTCCGCTTTATCCAGCCGCAGTGGGAGACGGTCTTCACATCCTGATGGAGGGCGTCGTCGATTACGCGCTCGCGACGCGCCTGCTGGAGAAGGGGCTTGTCGGCAAGATCGTCGAGGGGAAGGGACAGACGCTCGTTGTGAAGAACGTACGACTCTTCGGGATCGGAGGGGGACGGCTTGCCCTCGAGCTGGAGTTTGGCGGCACGGTTTCGGGCCGCATCTACTTCATCGGCACTCCGAAATACGATCCGGCGAGAAACGAGCTGTTCGTCCCCGATCTCGATTACGACGCAGGCTCGGCGAATCTTCTGGTGAGCGGCTTCGAATGGCTGAAGCACGACCAGGTTCGGGACTATTTTCGCTCGCACGCGAGGTGGTCGGTGGGCGACATAGTTCAGCAAGGGACGGACCAGCTCTCGAAGGGCCTCAACCGTGAGCTGGCGCCGGGAGTCAAGCTCTCAGCCGACGTGAAAAGGGTTCAGGCTCTTTCGGTGAACGCGCGACGCGACGCAATCCGCGTTCGCGCGCAGGCGGATGCCAACGCGCGACTCACAGTGAAACAGGACACCAGGTGAAAGAAGAGGGACTGATCCGCGCCGTCGGATTCCGTGGTCTCACCGCCGGGATCATCAACTATACGATCGGGGCGGGAATCTTTGTGCTTCCGGCGCTGGTCGCTGCGACCGTCGGTGCCGCGGCTCCGATGGTATACGTCGTCTGCGCCGTTGCCATGGGGCTGATAGTTCTTTGCTTCGCAGACGCAGGAAGCCGCGTGTCGCTCTCCGGCGGAACCTATGCGTACGCCGAGGTTGCGTTCGGGCAGTACGTGGGGTTCATGGTGGCGGTGGGACTCTGGATGTCGATGGTACTCGCCAGCGCTTCTGTGGCCATTGTCTTCATCGACTCACTCGGCCAGCTCGTCCCCGCGCTCCAGACGCCGGTGGCGCGCACTGCGGTACTTCTTCTTCTCTACGCGTCGCTTGCGTTCACCAACATCCGGGGCGTAAAGCTCAGCAGCGGACTCGTTCAGACCGTGACCGCCGGGAAGCTCATCCCGATTCTCGTTCTCGTGGGCTTCGGGTTGTTCGCAGTTCGCGGCGCCAACCTCGCCTGGCCGGGAATGCCAAGTGCAGGCGAAACCGCGCGCGCCACAGTCATCCTCATTTTCGCCTTCATGGGTGTCGAGTCCGCGCTGACCCCAAGCGGGGAGGTGAGCAATCCAGCGCGAACCGTACCGAGATCGATCTTCGCGGCGCTGGCGATTGTGACCATCCTGTACATCGCGCTGCAGATCGTCACGCAGGGAATATTGGGCGCTGAGCTCGCGACCAACACGAAATCGCCGCTGGCGGCGGCGGCGAAGGTTGTGCTTGGCCGGGGTGGCGAGTTGCTCGTGTTGCTTGGAGCAGCCATCTCGACATTCGGTTACGTCGCGGGCGACATGCTGGCCGGGCCGCGCATGCCGTACGCACTCGGCCGCGATGGCCTTCTCCCTCGATTCTTTGGACTCGTCCACGATCGTTACCGCACGCCCCATGTGGCGATCGCTCTTCACGCAGCGATCTGTGCGCTGCTCGCGCTCACCGGAACGTTTGCGTCCCTGTCCGTTTTCGTGGTGTTGCTGACGCTCCTCGTATATCTCGCCTGCTGCCTGGCGACAATTCAGCTTCAGCGGCGCGATGTGCGCGCGGACGGAGCAGTTCCATTCAAGGTGCCTGGCGGGCCTGTGGTTCCAATTCTGGCGTCGGCCATCATCGTCTGGCTGATGAGCAGCTCTACTCTGCGGGAGTTCATGGCGTTGGCCGTGATGCTCGGAATCCTTACCGTAGTGTTCTTCGTCATGCGCCTTCAGCGGAGTCCGGCGCCGGCGCCGACTTGAGACTGTTAACAGCACCGCACGTGCCGGTAGCTTGAGCTTTGCAGCGGGAGCTTTCTAGCTGAAGGCGAACTTGACCGTTCGATTTCATATCCCTCCCAATAAACCGCACATCACATGAGACTGGTCCGCGTCATTCTTTCCGTCATTCCCTTTGTCAGCGCGCTTCCAGCGGCTCTCGCTCAGCAACCCGTCGACAGCGCTTACACCGCGCGCATCCGCGAGCTCACCACGACCGATCGAGTCTGGAAATTCAACACCGATCTCGTGGAGTCCCTGCCGGCGTCGAGCACCGTCCCGTCGCCGCTCAAAGTTCTCGGGTACGTGCCGGGTACACTCGGACGTCTGTCATACGTCGCCGACATCAATCGGTATTTCCGGGCGATCGCCGCTGCATCGCCACGAACGAAACTGTTTTCGCTGGGGATGAGTGACGAGGGTCGCGAGATGATTCTGCTCGCGATCGCCGACGAGAGCACGATCGCCAACCTCGAGACCTATCGCACGCAGCTGGCGCGTCTCGCCGACCCGCGCGGACTTAGCGCAGTGGAGAAAGCGCGACTCATCCGCGAAGCGAAGCCCATCTACTGGCTGAGCGGGTCGATCCACTCGCCGGAGACGGGAAGCCCCGAGATGCTGATGGAGCTCGCCTATCGTCTTGCCGTCGACGAGTCGGACAACTCGCGCGCGATTCGCTCGAACGTCATCACGCTGATCACCCCGGTCACGGAAGTGGATGGTCGTGACCGCATGGTCGATTGGGACAAGCAGGGGCGCGCTCTCCAGCTCGGGCCCGGTTTCGCTCCGCTGATTTACTGGGGGAAATACACCGCGCACGACAACAACCGAGACGGAATGGTGCTGTCGCAGAAGCTCACACAGAACTTCATGGCCGGCTTTCTCCACTGGAAGCCCGTGGTGGTGCACGATCTTCACGAATCCGTGCCATTTCTGTATACGAGCACCGGCACGGGTCCTTACAACGATGAGTACGACCCGATAGTCGTAAACGAATGGCATACGCTCGCTTATCAGGAGATCAACGAGCTCACTCGCCGGGGACTTCCAGGCATCTGGACACACGGCTTCTATGACGGGTGGGCGCCAAACTACACGCTTCTCGCAGTAGCCAATCTCCATAACTCGATCGGTCGCTTTTACGAGACGTATACGTCGTCAGGTGCCGGGTGCCGCCTGGTGCAGCTGCCCACAGCCGACACGACACGCCGATGGGATCGTTCCAATCCGCCGGTCAACGGCATCCGCTGGTGCATCCGGAACAACATCAACTTCCAGCAATCCGGCTCGCTCATCGCATTGCGGTACGTTGCCGATCATCGCGAGACATTCCTCACGAACTACGTCGCGAAAGCCGAGCGCATGATCGCCCGCGGGCGCAATTCCGCGCCGCATGCGTTTGTTATTCCCCGGAACCAGCGACACGCGGCCGAAGCGGCAGACATGGTCAATCTTTTCCGCGCGCAGGGAGCGGAGGTCCATGTCGCGACTGCTGACATGGCGCTGAAGGCCGCGCCGGAGAAGACTCCGGCAACGGACACTCTCCGCCGCGCCACTGATACCATCACGCGAGCCGGCGACAGTGTCACGCGTCCGACTCGAACTCCCGCCAGATCGACGCCGGTGATGGTTCGCACCGGCGACTGGATCGTTCGCCTCGATCAACCTTACTCAGCCACGGTCAGGACGTTGCTGGCGATCCAGAAATTCAAGGCCGACGATCCGCCTCCTTACGACGACACGGGCTGGACTATGGATGCACTTCGGCACGTGGAGACGATAAAGGTTACAGACTCGACGATCTTCACCCGGCCCATGCAGCTCATTACCCAGAACGCGACGGTGGCGGGGAGTACGGTGGGCACCGGCACGACGCTCATCGTCAAGCACCTCGGTGACTGGCGGTCAGCGGTGCTTCCCTGGAAGCTTCGCGGCGGGCGCGCGAGTGCGGCTGCGGCGACATTCACCGTCGGTGGTACGACGTATCCGGCCGGCACATTCATCATCGAGAATACGTCGTCACAAGCGCGGGACCTGGTGAGCGCGCTGGGGCTCAATGCTGTAGCAGTCTCGAGTGTGCCCTCGGTCAGAAAGCACCTTATCAACGTTCCCCGAACTGCCCTTCTGCATTCGTGGATCGAAACGCAGAACGAGGGATGGATTCGGTTCGCGTTCGACCAGATGGGCATACCATATACATATATCTCCGACCAGGACCTCAGGCGGGCCGGCACCCTGGACCGCTTCGATGTTGTCGTCTTCCCTCACGTGAGCGGAGCGGTGACGACGCTGCTCAATGGGCGTCCCATGGTTGGGCCGCCGATTCCCTGGAAAAAGACGGCGGCCACTCCGAACCTCGGGAAGTGGGACGAGACGGATGACATACGCGCCGGCATGGGACTCGAGGGTCTGGCCACGCTCAGGAGATTCGTCGAGCGTGGCGGCCTGCTGCTCGCGAGCGGGAATACCAGCCGGCTGCCCGTTGAGATGGGATTCAACACCAGCGTCACTCTCGCAACAACGCCTCGGCTCAACGCACGGGGTGCAATCTTCCGCGCGCAGCCGGTGGCAAAGGCGAGTCCGGTTCTTTACGGGTACGAAGGCAGCTCGTTCCCCGTGTACTTCAATCAGGCGCCGCTCTTCACGGTTGCCGCCAGGGACACGATCGTGGTGGAAGGCAGGAGCCCGGCGATCGATGCACAGCGAGAGAGAATGAGGGCGAAGGTAATCCTCAAGTTCCACGAGAAGGTGGACTCGCTTCTCGTGTCAGGCCTGCTTGCGAACGGGGATGAGCTGAACAATAAACCCGCGGTGGTGGATGCCCCCGTGGGGAAGGGTCACGTGATCTTGTTCAGCATCCGCCCGCTTTGGCGGTGGGAGTCTCAAGGCTCCTTCGCTTTGGCGCTGAACGCGATTGCAAATTGGAATCACCTCGACTTTTAGGGTTTTATTGCGCCTCGGGCGCCTGTGAGGGGGTCAGCCGCATCCGCTAACAACTGCGCACTCTACGGAGCCCGACTCTCCGCTGCGGCTCCCTCCTGGAGCCGCGGCTTCGAAAGCCGTCGGTCTCCTCGGTGCTTGTGTACGCTCCGCGGGCGAACCCCCTCACAACCGCCCTCCCGGCATGCCTCCCGAAGCAGGCGTGTCGCTATTCTCCCGCGCGTTAGCGACTTCACGGGGAGCTTGCGTCACCGCGGCCGCGGCGGGACGGAGGCTGAAACGCTCTCGGAGCCCTAACCCACGGGGCCGAGCAATTTCGCAGAGGAGAGGGGCGCACCCGGGCATTGGAGTGTTGGCAGACGGGGGCGCTGGGGGCATTCCGCTGACGCAGCGTGCGCAGTGCTAGCGGAGTCAGGGGAATGCCGCCAGCGGCCCAGGCGCACGGATGCTGACTAGTCCGCAGTCGAGCCCTCGACAGAACCAAATTGCGGCTTACCGTGTCTACAGGGGCAAATGACGGCGCTTCGAATCACCGATGAGAGCCGAGGCCGGGTGGACGAACGACAACTGATCGCGCGCGTGATTGCAGGCGAAAGCCGGGCACAGCGCGAGTTGTACGAGAGCCATGTGGACCGCGTGTATCGTCTCGCCTACCGCCTGGCTGGCGAAGACGAGCTTGCCCGCGACTTCACTCAGCTAACGTTCATCCGCGCATTTGAGCGAATTGCCGAGTTCAGGCACGACTCGTCGTTCGCGACGTGGCTTCACTCGATAGGCGTTTCCGTCGCGCTCAACGGGCTTCGCACCGTCAAGAAAATGCGCGCGCGGAACGTCCCGATCGAAGAGGCCCACGGCCTTGGCACCGCGGGGCGTGAGGCCGATCCCGATCTGAAAACGCGGCTCAAGGCGGCCGTTGACTCGCTGAGCGAAAAGTACCGAACGGTTTTCCTGATGCATGATGTCGAAGGATTCACACACGACGAAATCGGAGCGGCACTCGGCATTCCCGCCGGGACTTCGAAGACACGTCTCTTTCAGGGGCGCGCAAAGCTTCGCGAACAGCTCGCCGATTTCCGAGAGGAGTGGGTTTCATGATGAGTAACGACAACCGATTTGACGAGCTGCTCCAGAAAGCGGCGCAGCAGTACAACCAGCCACCAGCAGTCGTCCCTCGTGACGAGATGTGGGCGGCGATCGAGAAGGCGCAAGCCGAGCGGGCCGTGCGCCCGATGCGGATTGTCGCTTCTCCGACGCATCGTCCGCTCGCGCGTTACAGCTGGATCGGCGCCGTGGCTGCAGCAGTGCTGCTCGTTGCGACCGGTGTTGGAATTGGCCGGTGGTCGATGGAGAGCGGTGCGCCTGCTGAATCCGTCAAAAAAACTGTTGCACCGGCACCCGCTGACGTTGCCCGAATCGACACCGATCCGGCGCCCGAGTTCGCATCGACGCCCGAGATCGAGTCGGCGCCCGAAATCGAATCGGCTCGCGAGACTTCACCTGCGCGAACGGCCCAGACTCGGGTCGCGGGCGTCACTCCTCGGGCCGGATCGGAAACGGTTCGGAGCAGCACCACGACCCGGAGAGGCGCAGGCACGACGCTTCGCTCCGATGATCTCCCGCCCGGATCGGGCTATGGCTCCGTTGGATCCGTTCGGCCGGAAGGCCCCTATCAGGTGGCCGCCAATCGTCACCTCGCGAATGCTGAAGCGCTGCTGACGGCGTTCAGAACCGATTCGCGCGATGCAAGGATGGACGCGCAGCTGTCTACCTGGGCGCGTGACCTGCTGTCGAACACCCGTCTGCTGCTGGATTCACCGGCGGCCGACGATCCGCAGCGCGCCAGACTGCTCGGCGATCTCGAGCTCGTGCTGGCGCAGATAGTTCAGCTCTCGCCGGGTGCTGCGGCGCAGGACCGCGAGCTGATTGAAGGAAGCATTCAGAGTGGACAGGTAATGACACGCTTGCGCACCGCGATTCCCGCGGGGCCAACGAGAGGACTATAGGGAGAGATGATGAAGACAGCATTCATGGTCGTCACCGCGGCGTTTTTCATGAGCGGCGCGGGGAAGACTACCGACAAGGCTGCTCCACGCGGCGAGAAGCCCGGCCGCGATGCTGCGGCGGCAAAGGCTACGTCGCTTTCGGTGATGGCGCCGGCACCGTGGGCAGCGAAGGATCCGGCTGACTCGCTTTACCGTGAGGCTCGTGCCGCGCTCGGGAAAGGCGACTATAAGAAGGCCGCCGAAATATTCAGGCGGATCTACGCGCAGTACCCGCAATCCGCGTATGCGGGCGAGTCGCTGTACTATCTCGCGTTTTCGGAGTATCGCATCGGCGGCTCAGAGCGACTGCACAGCGCGCTGAATTCGCTGTCGCTGATCGAGAGCCGGTACCCGGATCTCTCCAGGCGAAGCGACGCCAAGGCGCTGCGCACGCGCGTTTGTGGCGAGCTTGCCCGGCAGGGAGACGAGGCCTGCGCTGCCGAAGTTGCGAGGGCTGTGACCAGCGCGGTGTCGGGAGCAGTCAGCTCGGCGATCTCGAGCGCGGTCAGTGGCGCGGTTGCGGGAGCTGTGTCAGGCGCCGTGGCTGGTGCAGTCGCAGGCGCAGCAAACGCGGAGGCTATTCGCGCGGCTCGACGGGGTTGCCCGTCCGCGGACGACGACGATGACGAGCGCGTTGCGGCGCTCAACGCGCTGATTCAGATGGATGCGGAGCGCGCTATGCCGATCCTGAAGAAGGTTCTGGAGCGTCGCGATGCATGCTCGGTAGGGTTGCGCAGGAAGGCAGTATTCCTGGTGTCGCAGAATCGAACGCCGGAGACAGCGGACATCCTTCTCGGAATCGCGCGCAACGATCCCGATCAGGAAGTGCGGGAGCAGGCGGTGTTCTGGCTCTCGCAGGTTCCTGATGAACGTGCAGTGACGATGCTTCAGGAGATTCTGGGCTCGTCGAGCAACGACGAGCTGAAGGACAAGGCTCTTTTCGCCCTGTCGCAGCACAGAAGCGCGAATGCCGCCAAGTTCCTCCGCGACTTTGCGCTCCGCGAGAACGCGTCGGACGAGCTGCGCGGCAAGGCAATCTTCTGGCTCGGCCAGCGCCGGTCTTCGGAGAATGTCGAATTCCTCCGCTCGCTCTACCCCCGTGTCCGAAGCGACGAGGTGAAGGAAAAGATTCTGTTCTCGCTCTCGCAGCAGCGCGGAGTGGGCAACGACCAGTGGCTGCTGGACGTCGCCCGCAACACGAGAGAGAGCATCGAGCTCAGGAAGAAGGCGCTGTTCTGGGCCGGTCAGGGTGCGGCTTCGGCCGATCAGCTCATCGGTCTCTACTCGAGCCTTCCAGACTCCGAGATGCGCGAGCAGTTGATCTTCGTCTACTCGCAGCGCAAGGATTCGAAGATGGTCGACAAGCTGCTCGATATTGCGAAGAACGACCGCGATCCGGAGCTGCGCAAGAAGGCGATCTTCTGGCTCGGCCAGTCGCACGATCCGCGCGTGCAGCAGTTCCTGCTCGATCTGATCAACCGCTGAGGGACTAAACGATGATTACGATGATGCGCGCACGCGCTTTCCTGACGACCGGTGGGGTTGTGATCCTCACCGCCGTCACGGCCGATGCACAGTCGCTCGCGCGGCGCATAGCCGATGCGCCCAACGGAAAGGTGCGGCTCGAATTCGCGCCCAGGCCGGACCTGTGCGGGACGGGGAACTATGTCTCTCGCGGACACAACCACCGGATGTCGTGGGATTCCGATCAGTCCGAGGACGTGGAGTACACCGAAGAGTGCATGAAGAGTCCCGTCCGCGTAGTGGTCACGAAGAGTGGTGGGCAGGTGGTGAGGATTCGCACCTATGTCGGCGGCCGCTGGCGTCCGGCGGTCGGCACTGTCACGAGTATCGGACCGGTTTCAACTCGTGAGGCTGTCAATTATCTGATGTCGGTTGCGAATACTGCGTCGACCAAAGTCGGGAGCGAAGCGATCGTCCCGATGACTCTCGCGGACAGCGTCGAGATATGGCAGGGTCTTCTGCGCGTGGCGCGCGACGAGTCACGGCCCAATGGCATCCGGACGCAGGCCGTTTTCTGGCTCAGCCAGACAGCGGGCGAAGCGATAACGTCGAATCTCGCGGCTCTGACCGGTGACGCGGCGGTGGACCGTGACGTTCGGGAGCAGGCGGTGTTCGCGCTGTCGCAGCGCCCGCGCAGCGAGGGCGTTCCGGCGCTGATCAACATCGCGCGAACGAATCGCGATCCGGAGATCAGAAAAAAGGCTCTGTTCTGGTTGGGCCAATCGCGAGACCCGCGAGCGCTGGCTTTGTTCGAGGAGATTCTCTCGAGGCGTTAAATCCTCAAAGCGAACGCGGCGTCAGTTTCTGAAATTTCTATCCGCCCGGCGCGGTACTGGCGAGGATGTCATCGAGCCGGGCGGCTTTCGCGATGCCCGCAACTGTCCCCATGATCTTCTCGGCTTCGGCGGCTCGTCCCTGCGTCCGGAGCGCGTCGGCCAGCACGATCCCCGTCACCGCGTAGGTATATGGAATCCCATACGATGGACGGTCCACCCAGTCGCCGCGCTTGATGAGGGCTGCGGGCGCCTTGTAGATGTTCCACAGGGCAAGCGAGCGCTGCACGTCGATGAAACCGTCTGCTACGCGCACCGTATCCTTCCCCGGAACGATGGGCACTTCCACCAGCTTTTCCGCGAGCCCCTGACGCAGTGTGTAGTTCGACAGACCCAGGGCCCGACCGTAGCCACCGGTCGAGAAATAAATCGGCCGCTCCGGATAGGCGTCCTTGATGAGCCGAAGCACCACTATCTGATCGCGCGTGAGATAACCCGGCTGAATCGTCGCGATGAGATTGCGCTGCTGGAACTGCTGTGGCTCGCGAACCTCGTAGTACGGCGGAATCGAATCCGCCTCGGTGAGCGTCATCTTGAGCGGCGGACCCCTGGGAATGGGCCACTCGCGGCCGCGGTAGATCGCCGGGCCTTTCGCCGCATCGTACGGCCTAACCGGGCGGCGAATGATCTGGCGCACGAACCAGTCGGTGTTGAGATAAGACGTGACGAGAACGAGAACGTCCTGTCGCACTTCCTCAACTTCCTGGGCGTACCACAGAGGGAAAGTATCGTTGTCGCCGTTGGTGATGATGATTCCGTACGGCTCGACGGAATTCAGCAGGTCGGCGCCCCAGTCGGCGGTGAATGTCTCACCGCGGTGCGATGCAGCACGCCAGTTGCCCACCAGAGGAACGCACGCGAGCAGCAGCAGCGGAGTGGCCAGCAGCCACGCGCGCCGGCTTGCGTAGCCGACAGAATCGGGCTTGTCGGTCGGATCGCGATCGATGATCTGCGCCACAGACTGCCAGATGTAGACGAGGCCGATCGCCGCCCATACGCCCCAGGCGGAGTAACTCCATATGTAGAAGTAGTCGCGGTCACGCACCTCTCTCTGCACCGAGTCGCCCAGCTCCGGCGCCTGCGACCACCCGTACTTGAAATTCATGTAGTAGATGAGCGCGAGCGTCAGCGTGAACATCAGCGGCCCGAAGTACCAGAAAGTTCGCCGCTCATACGACCAGTGGACGTACCCTCCTATGAGACCGAGTACGAGGAAGAGTGCGGCGAACAGAGCCCGCAGGCCTGCCCGCTCGTTGTGCGGATCGCGCAGCCACTGCCACTCGAAGTAGGTCCACCACATCTGAATTTGCGCGACAAAGGGGGCGCCGCGCTCCAGTTTTTCCCCGTACTGCTCGCGATTGATGTTGTCCATCAAGCGCTGCTTCGTGAGACTGGTGAATGTGCACGAGGCTTCGAGTTTCGTCTCGCATCCCGTCGGCTCCCCTTCGTTGAGCACCGGGAAGTGCGCCGCGCGAATCGGTACGTAGATGAATGGGGTTACTCCGAGGACAAGTACAGCCGCCCCGACTGCCAGAAGCTTCCATCGGAGGAACGTCTGCCACCGCCTTGCGAGAATCGCGAACACGACGGCGGGCCCGGCGAGGAGTCCGGCCGGGTGATTGGCGTAGCCGAGCCCGAGGAGATAAGCGACGAGTATGAGCTTGCGATCGGCGGTTGGTGCGTCGGGGTCGTCGGTCCATGAGATCATCAGCCACGACACGATCGTGAAGAACAGAAGCGAGACGGTGTAGACCTTCTCGTTCACAACGCTCTGATTCCAGACCGTGAACGCCGTGGCGCCGATGAGTGTCGCGATCGCGGCACCTGTCAGCCGCTGCCACCCCTTACCCAGCCAGCCGGCGAGAATTCGCTCCGTGACAAGGAACCAGAACCCGGCCGACGCGGCGCTGCAGACGGCCGCCATCGTATTGATGTGCTGCGCGTAGCTTCCCGGCAGCGGCAGCTGGCCGAAAACATTCGCGAGAAGGACAAAAAAGGGATTCCCGGGAGGATGGGGAAGCCCGAGAACCTTTGCAGCGGCCATGTATTCGCCGGTATCCCACATTGCTGTGGACGGCGCGATCGTGATGAAGTACAGCGCGAACACGGCGAGCGCCGCGATACCGGCGGCGCGATAGGACGGAGTGTATTCCTCCAGCGTCTCCGCCGTTTTTTTTGCGGCGGCTCTCGTCCGCGCCGCTTTCGCCTCGGCGCTTCCGCGCGACGGTGTTTGTCTGGTGTTCGCTGCCGTCATTGCCTGTTTGCGGATTGAGCTGCGGTTGGATCCGGAAGCCGCTTCATCACCGGCCACTCTTCCGGGAGCCCGCCGATGTCGGCGCGAAGCATGTCAACGCTTCCCTCGGTGTTCAAGGCGAACGTAACCAGGTTCCAGCCGTCGCGATGATCGCGCCATGTCACCTTGAAGGTATCGAAATGCCAGTGATCGAGATCGCCAATCTGCTTCGGCGCGAGCGCCAGCACGAGATGTCCGTTCTCCAGACGCACCTCCGCTCTGCCGTACAGGCTATCGACATACGCGCGTGCGTAGCGCGCCAGCGGGAGCGATGCCTTCGTCCCGGCGACGCGCCGAGCTGTCTTTTCGCGAAGATTCTTTGCCTCGATGGAATCGAATGATGCTCTCTCGACGAGCGCCACACGGCTCCAGTCACGCTCGGGCGCGCCGAGGAAGCGATCGAAAACCTTGTACATCAGCGATTCGCGCAGCGCGTTCCCCTCGAGATTCGAGAGAACTACGATGCCAAGCTTCTCCTTCGGTAGAAGACCGACGATTGCCGCCATTCCGGAGAGATTTCCGGCATGGGAGAGCATCTCCCTGCCGCGATAATCGAGGACGTTCCAGCCGAATGCGTAGCTTCGCACGTGAGTGAAGGGATTGAACGCGCGATACGCCGAATCGAGCCGCATCGCCGTCTGCGCGCTGTGCGTCTCGACGAAATTGCGCTTGGAGACGAGACGCTTGCCTCCGACACGCGCGCTGTCGAGCTGAAAGCGAATCCACTTCGCCATGTCGGCGACGCTGGAGTTGATCGCACCGGCTGAGGCGATGTTGTCGGTGTCGGTGTAGTTGACAACGCGCACCGCGCTGTCGACGTCGGCGTGAGGCGTCGCGACATTCTGTAGACTTGCGAGGTTGCTCACGCTGGTGTTGGTGGAATTCATGCCGACCGGCACGAAGATCCGCTCCCGCACGATATCGTCCCATGGCTTCCGCTCGACAGTGGCGGCGACTTCCCCGGCTGCGACGTACATCAGATTGCTGTACCCGTAACGCGATCTCATGCTCCATGACGGCTTGAGGTGGCGGACGCGCCGGAGGAGCTCCTGGCGCGAGTACGGCATGCCGCCGGTCCATAAGAGATCACCGCGCGCTAACCCGCTTCGATGCGTGAGGAGATCGCGCACCGTCAGCTCGCGCGTCAGGTAGTCGTCAGCGAGACGAAACCATGGGAGATATGTCGTGACCGGAGCATCCCACCGGATTTTCGCCTCGTCGGCGAGCATTGCGAGGACAACGCCCGTGAACGACTTCGTGTCCGACGCGATGGCGAAAATCGTATTCTCATCGACCTTTTCGGGCCGCCCGAGAGTTCGGACGCCGAAACCCCTGGCGTAAATGACCGAATCGTTCTTTACGATCGCGACGGCAAGGCCAGGGATCTTCCAGTCCTGCATCCCCTTCGTGACGTAAGCCTCGAGCCCTGCGAGCGGGTCGCGCTGCTGCGCCTTGCCGGAGAGGGGAAGTGCAAGCGTCGCCAACGAGATCGCAGCGACCGCTCTCGCGATTCGGCGCGCTCGGTCACACGTCAACAACCTGCAGAGGCGTCTCATGGATCGGAAATCTAAGGTGCGCATCGGCGGAGCCGCATCAGCCTCGTGTTCGGCAACAGAGCCTGCGCTACCTTATTGACAATGGACTTCGCGGGCATCACCGGGCAGCTCTCCACCAATCCGCTCATCGCGCTGCCGGTACTTTTTATCGCCGGCGTGCTCACGAGCCTCACGCCGTGCATCTATCCGATGATCCCTATCACCGCGGCGATCGTCGGCGGCCAGGCAGTGGGAGAGGCGGCGCCGTCAAGATCGCGAACGGTTTTGTTGACGCTCACCTATGTCGTGGGGTTGGCGCTCGCGTACGCTACGCTCGGCGTCATCGCCGGGCTCACGGGAACGATCTTCGGATCCATCAGCACCAACCCGTGGCTGTACTTCGGCATGGCGAACCTGCTGGTCATCGGCGCGCTGATACTGCTTGACGTAGTCCCGCTGCCGATTCCGACAGCGCTGCTCAACCGCGCTGCCACAGCTGGTACGGCCGGCCGATTCTCAGGAGCTTTCATCATGGGCGCTGCGTCGGGACTTGTCGCCGCGCCGTGCTCGGCACCCGTGATGGCTGCGGTTCTGACCTGGGTCACGATGACAAAGCGCGCCGGGCTCGGGTTTCTCTATCTGTTCACCTTCTCGCTGGGTATGTGCGCTTTGCTTGTCGCGGTGGGTTTGTTCAGCGGCGTGGCAGCTCGATTACCTCGCGCGGGAATCTGGATGGTATGGGTGAAGCGGGGTTTCGCGCTCGTGATGATCGGCGTTGCGGAATACTATCTGATCGAGATGGGCAAGCTTCTCTTTTGAGTGCGGATCCAGGATTGCGGGCCAACTGCATTGCTGATTGCTGACTGATTGCGGATTGGGAAACTAACTGCGGACTACGGACTATTACTTAGTCATGATGAGACGTGGAACTTCTTCTTTGTTGATCGCGCTTGCTGCCGTCGCAGTCGCCGGCCCCGTTGCCGCGCAGGATCTCGGCATCGAGGTGGGGAAGCGCGCCCCCGCAGCGGTCGTCCGCACACTGGATGGCAAGCCTGTCGATATCGGCGCCTACGTCGGCAAGACGGCCATATTCCTCGAGTTCTGGGCGACGTGGTGCTCCAACTGCCGGAATCTCGAGCCGGCGCTGCTTGCAGCCGAGAAAAAGTACCGCGCCCGAATGAAATTCATCGGCGTTGCCGTCTCTGTGAATCAGACCCCCGCGCGGGTAAAGGCATACAGCGAGAAGCACGGGCTCAGGCACCTGATAGTGTTCGACACGGAGGGCAAGGCAGCTGATGCCTACGATGCGCCCGCGACCTCATACATCGTTGTGGTGAACCGCGCCGGAAAGGTCGTCTATACCGGGCTAGGCGGAGATCAGAATCTCGAGGCCGCGATAAGAAAAGCACTCTAGCCGCACGAGGTTCGGTGCTTCAAGGCGCTGTGTCGGCTGGATCCGATACGATCCTGGCCACGTTCGTCCTTCGTCGTGCAAGAAGGATCCCCTCGTCGCTTCCGGATAGCGTTCGAGAAAGGTTTTCAGATGTCGGTGATCCCGTCGCGCGAGGACGGTAAACTCGCGACGCGCAACTGGACAGGTCGCGATTCTAGTTGACTGTGTCGGCGGGCAGCGGCGCGAGTTTGTCGACGACTGCAGCGAGGTCGGTGTACGCCTGCTGTACGAGAACCCGGAACGGCCTCGTGACGTAAGCAACTTTCCCCGCTGGATCGACGACGAACAGCGAGCGTGTGTCCTGGTTCCGTTTTGCGTCGAAGGTCTCGTAGAGAGCGCCGACCTTTCCCCCAACATCGCTTCCGAACAGCATCGGGAAGTGCTGCTCCCCCGCCCACGATGCGAGCGTCGTATCCGCATCGGCGCTTATCGCGATGACCACCACTTTCCGGCCGTTGTTGAAGAGCGTGGCGTACTGATCACGGTACGCCTCCATTTGGACTGTTCAGCCTTTTGTCCGCGCCTGGAAAAAAAATGCGAGGACAACCGTCTGACCGCGGTAATCGGACAGGCGGATGGGTGCTCTAAGGAGCCCATACCGGGTGGCGCCGGGCAGAGTGAAGTCGGGTGCGACGCTGCCGACGGCCGGTCCCAACGCAACCTGTGGGGCCGCCGGCGCCGGCGCGCCGGGAGGAGTAACCTGGCCCCATGACAGCGCGGGGCCCGCGACCACCCCGGTAATGAGCACCGCCGTCACGCCTCTGATCATCTGCACCCGCTCCGGTTTGATCGTCTGTCGAATCTTATCCTGCCCGTCGGGGGTCTGGCCAGCCTGAAACTGACCCCCCTTCAAACCGTACGGCCCTTATGGCTGTCAAACGCCTTGAACAGCGCGCCGACATCGCAACCTCCCCCGGCCCCTCATGACAATGACAATCACCAGCAAATCCCTCCGCAAAGCAGCGACACCGACGCTGATAATTCTTGGCGTCTTCATCCCCAGCTCCGGCAAGGCGCAGTCCGACGACTTCAGCGCGCCGAGGAATGCCGTCGTAAGCGCGGCGGGCGCACGGGTCATACGGATCAGCGCGCGCTCCGGTTACCTCAACGTGACGGGGCGACCCGGACTCACGCAGGTGCGTGTCACCGGTGTCGCGCGCGCGTCGAGCCGGCGCATCCTCGACGAGATCAAGCTTCAGGCAGAGCGGCAGGGTGACGAAGTGGTGATCAAGGTCATCATGCCGGACAGCAACCACTCCCTCTGGGATGTGTTCCAGGGCGATCATCGCCAGCAGCTCGATCTGGACATCGAGGTGCCTACCGACACTCCGCTTGACGTCGCGGACGGAAGCGGCGAGCTGAAGATCCGAGGAACCGGCGCCGTTGAGCTGTCGGATGGATCGGGTGATCTCGAGCTCTCCGGAATCACGGGCGACGTTCGCATCAACGACGGATCGGGCAATGTGGTAGTCAGGGGAGTGGGCGGTGACGTCGAAGTCGACGACGGCTCAGGCAACATTGACGCAGATAACGTCACCGGCAACTTTACCATTGGCAACGACGGATCCGGCAGCGTCGATGTCAGCGGCGTGGGCGGAACCATGCGCATCCATTCGAAGGGGTTCGGCGGCGTCAACGTCAACAGAGTGGGCGGTGACTTCATCGTCGACCGAAAGGGAAGCGGCTCGATCGAGTACAACACAGTGAAGGGCAGAGTCAGCGTTCCCGAGCGGAGGCGAAGGAACCGCGGCTGACCTCACGCAACGGCAGCCGATGGCGACCACAGTTTCGACATTCGCTCCTACCGGAGCCGAGGAAAAGAGCTCAACCGAAGCAGCCCGCGTTGTCGGGATCGCCAACTGGCCGATCTACGCTGTTGTCTTCGCGTCGGCTTGCATCGTGGCCGGCCTGTTGTGGGACATCTCGTGGCACCGCACAATCGGCCGCGACACTTTCTGGTCGCCCCCCCACCTGCTCGAGCAGATCGCCGCGGTCGTCGCCGGGCTGAGCTGCGGTTATATCGCCCTCCGCACTACTTTCGCGGGAACCGCCGAATCCCGCGCGACTTCGGTTCGGTTCTGGCATTTCTTCCAGGCCCCTGTGGGCGCGTGGGTCTGCATCTGGGGGACGATCATGATGATCACCTCCGCGCCGTTCGACGACTGGTGGCACAACGCTTACGGTCTCGACGTGAAAATCCTGAGTCCGCCACATATGGTGCTTGCGGGGGGAATGATCGGCATCCAGGTGGGCGCGATGCTGATGGCCCTCGGAGCGCAGAACCGCACCGACCGTGAGGCTGACCGCCGGCGCTACGCCTGCATCCTCGCCTTTGCGTCCGGCATCATCCTCGTAATGTCGAGCGTGCTCATTCAGGAGGAAGCGGCGTTCGGAAACTCGATGCACGGGTCGTCATTCTACCGGGTGACGGCGATCGTCTTTCCCATATTTCTCACTGCATTCGCGCGCGCCCTGCGGCTCAGGTGGCCGGCGACGACGGTCGCCCTCCTGTTCATGGCGATCATCCTGCTGACGATGTGGGTGACGCAGCTCTTCCCGGCGCAGGCAAGGCTGGCGCCGATTTACAACCCCGTCACACACATGGTGCCGACCCCATTCCCGCTTCTTCTGGTTTTTCCGGCTATCGCAATCGACTTGCTGATGCGTCGCTTTGGGGAGAATCGTGACTGGATTCTTTCGATGGCCATCGGAATTGCGTTCGTCGTGGTGATGATCGGGGTGCACTGGTACTGGGCGGAATTTCTTCTGTCGCCCTCCGCGCGCAACTTCGTTTTCGGCGTGGACAAATGGGACTACAGCTCCCGCCTCGGCCCGTGGCGATACGAGTACTGGAATCTGGATCGGAGCCCGACGGCGTTTGCCGGCGGGATGGTGATCGCCGCGATCTCCGCCGCGGCGAGCGCTCGGCTCGGATTGTGGTGGGGCTCAGGCATGTCGCGCATCAAGAGATGAAAATGAGAAAGGCGGCGCGCGCGTATGGTGTTGCGCTGCTGTACCTCGCCCTCACCGCCCATGTCGGAAGCCCCGACGCATGGTACGAGGGCAACGCCGGCCCCTACAAAGTAATCGTCCAGGTTCGGATGCCCGGTGTTGTGCCGGGAGTCGCGGAGATTTTCGTGCGCACACCAGGCGAGCGGCCCGATACCGTCACCGTTGTCGCAAACAAATTCGACGCTACTGGCGCCACGCCACCGCCTGAAGTGCTCGCCCCGGTAGAGGGCGACGCCGGATATTTCTCGGGCAAGCTCTGGCTGATGTCGGGCGGGTCGAACAGCATCACAGTTGCGGTAAGCGGATCGCGCGGAAGCGGAAAGGCGGTTGTGCCCGTGCTGAATGTTCCACTGCGCCGTCTGGACCTCGATCCGCGACTGGGCACCGCTCTCTCGATAGTGGGCGCGCTCCTGTTCGCGGGACTCGTAACGATCATCGGTGCAGCGGTGAGGGAAGGGACGCTTCCGCCCGGTACGCCACCGACACCCGCCAGTCGCGCGAAAGCGCGACGCGCGATGTTCGGCACGAGCATTGTGCTGGCGCTGCTTCTTTTCGGTGGCTGGAAATGGTGGAGCAGCGAGGACGCCATCTTCAGAAGGAATATCTTCAAGCCACTCGCGTCGAAGGCAGTCATCGAGCCTGCATCGCCTCGACCGCGATTCGTCTTCACGATCGCCGACTCGATCTGGGCCCATCGCGCAGACTCGGCGTGGCTGCGGCGCCACGATGCCAATTCGTTTACCCCGCTTATTCCCGATCATGGGAAGCTGATGCACCTGTTCCTCATCCGTGACGACCTCGGCGCGCTCGCTCATCTCCACCCGACTTCGACTGACTCGATCGTTTTCCCGTCCGATCTCCCTCCGCTGCCGGCAGGGCGGTATCGCGTCTTCGCCGACATCGTTCACGAGAGCGGCTACGCGCAAACGCTGGTTGCGTCAGTTGGAATCGACTCGACGACCGCTGCGTTGGCGGCGTCCTCGTCTTCGCCGGCTTCCGCATCAGACCCGGACGATTCGTGGTTCACGGGACCAGTTGAACGCGGCACGCGGAGCGTGACACTCGCGGACGGATCGGTGATGACATGGACTGGCGCCAGGAATTCAATTCCTGCCGGCGAGGACGCTGCGCTTCGCTTCGAAGTTCGAAACCCTGACGGTACGCGCGCCACTCTCGAGCCGTACATGGGAATGGCGGGCCATGCGGTTGTCGCCAGGGACGATGGCACGGTGTTCGTGCACCTGCATCCCTCGGGCACCGTTCCAATGGCGGCGCAGATGAGCTTCGAGATGCGCCAACCCGGAGATTCGGTTGGCGGCAGACTCGGCGCGCGCATCAGCGCGGCGGAGCACGCCATGATGTCAGCTCCAATGAAGGCGAAAAGCGAGGTCGCGTTTCCTTACGCGTTCCCGAAGCCCGGCAACTACCGCGTGTGGGTGCAGGTGAGGAAGGGGGGCAGGATCCTCACCGGAGCGTTTGATGCGCCAGTTGTTTCTGGCGCAAAGAGTGCAGACTAGGGCGCGCTACGCTATCGTTCCCATTGAGCGCGGCATTGGCCCACAGCATTCCTCGACGCATGGAGCTAACAAGTGAATAGGAAAATTCTCTTTCTTGTCGCAGGGTTCTTTCTCATGATCCTGCCAGTTGCGGTTGTTGCGCAGACGGCAACGACGTCGCCGGCCGCGACGACATCGAGCGCGGCAATGACGACCGACGCGGTGTCGACGGCGGACGTCGCGGCGCCATCCGCAGGCCCGACCACCGCAGCGAGCACTGTCGGGATTCGCGCTCCAGCTGCTGAGCGATCCAGCGCCAGCGCAGCCGCGGCCGCTGATCCGCACCTCGGCGCGGGACAGAACGTCGCATTGATGGTCGTCGGTGGTGCAGCCATGATCATCGGTGCAGCCATCGGGGACACCGCGGGGATACTCCTCGCAGTCGGCGGCGCAGTCGTCTTCCTGTACGGGCTGTACAACTTCGTGCAGTAACTCGGCGCGGCTCGCCGTCGCCCAGCCAGCCGGAAGCGACCACGGAAGACGCGCGTTCTCTTCGTCGTCCCTTCCATCGCGGCTGCACCCTAAGGTGCGGCTCAGCCTCCTCTGAGAATGTAGCGTAGCGACAATTTCCATTGCGCCATCCACACCCCGGTTGAACATTGTAATAGCGGCTCAGGCCATAACTGGCGGCCGCCGCGTGCTTTCAACGGGTGATCCCACACAACTGGAGTGCGAATGTACCAGAGACTTCGTCCGTCAGGTCAACCGCTCAACTCCTTCCCGCATTCGCCCTCACGGCTGGGTTTCCGCCCGGTCCTCGTTGCCGCCGCCGCGTCCCTCATTGCCGCTTCTTCGGCAGGAGCGCAGGCAATCACCGGCAAAATCACTGACGCAGCAACGGGCGAGGCTGTCGCCGGCGCGCGCGTTTCGGTCGTCGGAACTCTTCAAGGTACAGCCACACGCAGCGACGGTTCATACCGGTTGCCGGTATCGGCGGGCACCCAGATCGTTCGCGTGACTGGCATCGGATACTCGCCGGTTATCGACACGGTAGTCGCTACAGCGCTCGTCGAGAACCGCGACTATCGCCTCACGAAGGGTGGCGTGCGACTCGACGCGAATGTCATCATTGGCACCCGGCTCACGGATCGCACCGTGCTGAACTCCGCCGTGCCCGTCGACGTTCTGACACCGGCGGAGATTCAGCAGACTGGCCAGATCGAGACGAACCAGGTGATCCAGATGCTGGCGCCTTCCTTCAATTTCCCGAGGCCAACGATCTCCGATGGGACGGACCATATCCGCCCGTCGATGCTCCGTGGCCTTGGACCGGACCAGGTTCTCGTTCTCGTCAACGGCAAGCGACGCTATACCAGCTCGCTCGTCAACGTGAACGGCACCCTTGGTCGCGGGTCAACGGGCGTCGACCTCAACGCAATTCCCTCGAGTGCCATCGAGCGGATCGAGATTCTTCGCGACGGAGCCGCGGCGCAATACGGCTCGGACGCGATAGCGGGCGTCATCAACATCATTCTCAAGACCGATCCGACTACTGAGATCGGCGCCCACGTAGGCTCGAACTACACGACGCTCAAGCCGAAGGACACGACGTTCGCGAGAAATCTTGGCGCGTTGGAGGACACCCGGCTCACCGATGGCGACGTCACTGAAGTCGATGTCAACACGGGCCGGAATTTCACGGGCGGAGGATTTCTTCACGTAACCGGACAGTACCAGCATCGAGGCTCAACGAACCGGTCTCTGCCTGATATGCGCACTCAGTACTTTGCGGGCGATCCGCGCAACTCCGACCCGCAGTTCGTCGGACAAAATCATTTCAGGCAGGGCGATGCACTGGTGACCGACATCGGGTTCATGTTCAACGCGAACATGCCGCAGATGTCGAATGGATCCAGAATTTACGCGTTCGGTGGCACGTCCCACCGCGACGGTCAGGGCGCCGGCAACTGGCGTCTGCCGAACGGCACCAACACAGTCCGCTCCATCTGGCCGAATGGATTCCTCCCTTTCATCAATAGTGACATCCTCGATTACGCCGGGACGGTAGGGGTGAAGGGTCCCATCGCCGGATGGAACTACGACCTGAGCGGAACCTACGGACACAACAACTTCGATTTTGAGATTACGAACACCAACAACGCGACGATGGGCAACTCCAGCCCCACCGAGTTCGACGCGGGTGGGTTCAAGTTCAATCAGGGTGTGCTCAACCTCGACCTTGTGCGCGGCTTCCCGATCGGCGCATTCGCGGCGCCACTCAACGTCGCTCTCGGCGCCGAGTTCAGGCACGAGCTGTACGGAGTGAGGGCAGGGGAGCCTGGCTCCTACATCGACGGCGGTGTGAAGGTGCTTGACGGCCCGAGCGCGGGCGCGCACCCCATCCCGGGAGCTCAGGTCTTTGCCGGATTCCAGCCGAGTGATGCGGGCGACCACACTCGCACCAGCTTCGCAGGCTACCTCAACCTCGAGACCAATCTCCTCCCGAGCCTGCTTGTGGGACTTGCGGGCCGAAGCGAGAACTACAGCGATTTCGGGTCGACCACGACCGGCAAGGCATCAGCCCGTTTCGAGTTCTATCCGGGCTATGCAATTCGCGGCGCATTCCAGACAGGATTTCGCGCGCCGTCTCTCGCTCAGTCATTCTTCTCGTCGACGGCGACGAACTTCCTCAACTTTGGTCAGGGGCTCGTTCCGGTCGAAGTCAAGACTTTGCCCGCCTCGGGTGAAATTGCAGAGGCACTTGGAGCCGAGCCGCTCAAGGCGGAGACCTCGGTCAACACAAGCATTGGTATCGCGCTGGCGCCCCTGCAGAATCTCTCGCTGACCGCCGATTACTATCGCATCACGATTGACGACCGGATCGTTCTTTCGGGGAACTTCACCGGCGCGGCAATGACCGCTTTTCTCGCGGCTCAGGGATTTCCGGGCGTCGGAAGCGCGCGATACTTCACCAACGCGATCGACACGCGGACCGTTGGCTTCGACGTAGTAACGCGTTACGCCCTGGACTTCGGCAACATCGGGATAACACGGTTCACCGGTGGTTACAATCAAACGAGGAGCAAGGTCACACGCGTGGCGTCGACTCCTCCTGCGCTGGCGAGCCAGGCCTCTGTGCTGTTCGATGAAGTCGAGCGCGGCCGCATCGAGGTTGGCCAGCCGCACAACACGCTCCACCTGACGCTGGATCACACCTATCGCGATTTCACGGGAACGATCCACACTGCCCGTTGGGGAGAGGTCGGCTTCCGCGGGAATCCGACCAATCGGGCGCTGGACCAGACGTTCGCACCGGAGTGGATAACCGACGTGAACGCGTCGTACACGTTCTTCCGCCAGCTGCGGCTGACACTCGGGGCGAACAATGTGTTCGACGAGTACCCCGACGAGCAGATACCCATCAATGCCAACAGCGGAATCTTCCCGTACAGCAACACGGTGAACACGTTTGGCTTGAACGGGCGGTTCATCTACGCCCGCGTGAAGTGGACGCTGTGATTGACTGAATGAAAAAGCCCGCTCGGATATCCGAGCGGGTTTTTTTTTGCCAGGTGCCTTCAACCCTGACGCCAGATACTCGCACTATTCAGTTCAGTCTTTCTACGGGTAGTACAACGTCCCGGAGCTTACCAACACGGAAGCGCCTCCGACGCGCACAGCCTTCACCTGCCCGCCGAGGGCGTCAACCTCGACCTCCAGCCGACTCGGCCGTCCCATCTCCACGCCCTGGTGAATGAGGCACTTGAGCATTCCATCGCGAACTGTAGAGCGCCAAGTCAGGTATCCGCCAAACGCTGCGGCTGCGCTGCCGGTCGCCGGATCTTCGGAAATGCCGAGTGTTGGCGCGAACATTCGCCCGCGAATCACGCCATCACCCGCTCGCACTCCCCCCCGCTTCGCGGACTCTGCGTCTTCGACGAACACGAAGATTTCCGACGCCCACGAATCCTGGAGCGTCCGCTCCCACACGTCCTTTCTCACGCGCGCCTTACCCAGCGCATCGAGACTTCGAAGCGGTACGAAGAGAAAGGGAATGCCGGCCGAGACCGCTTCCGGAGTGAACACGCTGTCGTAGAGAATGTCCGAGGGCTCGAGTGAGAGCACGTCGGCGAGAACGGCTGCGTCGGTTGGAGCGGGCCCTCGCTCGGGAAGTTTCGCGGCGGTGAGCTGCGTGAAGACGGGCCGGCCCTTGCTGGCCCTGATCAGAACAGGAACGGGCCCCACGCCCTCCTCGAAAACAATTCGCGTCTCCTCGCCGTCGAGCGGGATTTCGCCGGTCGATGCGAGGACGAAAGCAGTGCCGACAGTGGGATGACCGGCGAAAGGCATCTCGCCGCCGGGGTTGAAGATTCGCAGGCGGCGCGTTCCCGTCGGCGTCTCCGGCGGCAGCACGAAGACAGTCTCGGAGAAATTGAACTCGCGCGTGATCTGCAGCATCTGCTCGGGCGTGATCTGCGCGGCGTTAGGAATCACCGCCAACTGATTGCCGCCAAAAGGCACGTCGGTGAAAACATCGGCGGTGTGAAACGAGAAGGGCACGATGGGTTACGCTCTGTCGGGTTGATCTGAAATGTACGGCGAATCGTTCCGTGGCCTCATCAGCGGCTGCCGCCACGATCGTTGGGCTCGTATTGCCAGCCTTCTCCGTCCGGAATCTCGTCGACGGTACGGGCCTCCATCGGGTCATAAGAGGGCCCGATTGGCAGGACACTCGATTTCGCTCGCGCTTTCATTGACAATCAGCAGGAATGACGTACATTTTGATTCTGTTGCACATATCGTTGTGCAGCGACTTAGCCAGCGAACGAAATTGGGACCTGGATAAAACCAGGTCTTTTTTCCGTTGGCGAGTCAACCAACATAGTCGGCAGGTACGGCCATACCGCACTTCCGACCAACATTATTAACGAGGAAGTATCAGTATGCGTACCACAGGAACTGTGAAGTGGTTCAACGACGCCAAGGGTTTTGGCTTCATCACCCCCGAGAACGGACAGAAGGACTGTTTCGTTCATCACTCGGCCATCAGCGGCAGCGGTTTCAAGTCGTTGACCGAGGGCGAGCGCGTCGAGTTTGACGTCGTGCAGGGCCAGAAGGGCCCGGCCGCCGAGAATGTGACCCGGCTCAACGCTTGATCACTATCGCAGCGACTCGGTAATAGATGCAGGGCCACCCTGGCTAGCCGGGGTGGCCCTGTTTTTTTCTGCTCGATCGACCACGTAACCGAGACGGAGGCATATGGCGAAGGAAGAAGCAATCGAACTGGAAGGAACAGTGACTGAAGTACTGCCGGATGCGACGTTTCGCGTTCTGGTCAGCAACGGGCACGATGTTCACGCGACGATTGCCGGCAAGATGCGCCGCTTTCGGATTCGCGTACTGGCGGGCGACCGTGTGACGCTCGAGGTCTCACCTTACGACCTGACGCGCGGCCGAATCACCTTCCGTCATAAGAACTGACAATTAGTTAGTCGGCAGTCCCTTTCTACTGCGCGTAGCGCAGTATGTCGTAGTAGTAACGCGTCCCGAAGCCCACGTTCTCCACGGCCAGGCGCTCGTCGTTGCCGTGGACACCTCGCTGTCGCTCCGCCTGCTCGACCTTGAACGGATCGATCGCGTACGTGATGATCCCCAGCTTCCGGTAAGTCGGACGGTCAGTCGCTCCCGTTTGCATCGGAGTGGTCACGAAGGCGCTCGGCTCACGCTCCCGCACAGCCTTTTCAATCGCCTTGAACAGGTCAGTATCGATTGGACTCTCCAGCGGCGCTTTCGGCGCGAGCAGCGTGGTGAAGTGCACGGCGGTATCCCCCACAATCTGCTTCAACGTAGCCAGCACGGCTGCAGCATCTGTGTCAGGCAGCAGACGGACGTCCACGTCCGCCGTCGCCTCGGCGGGTATGACGTTGGTCTTGTTCGATCCGCTCAGGCCGGTGAGTGAGATCGTATTTCTCAGATACGCGTTCCAGTAAGGGTCGCTCAGAATCCACTCGCGCGCTTCGGGATTCGTCACGGCCTTCTCGACGTTCGCCAGCCAGCTCTTCCGCGGCTCGGGGTAGAGACGCGAGATGTCGCTGAAAAACTTTGCGACTCCCGGTGTCACATGTATCGGCGTCTCGTACTTCGCGATCTTGTCGAGCGCCGCAACCAGGCGCGGAACGGGATTCTGCTTCGTCGGCCGCGAGCCGTGCGACGGAACGCCCTTTACCGAGAGGCGCTGCCAGAACGTTCTCTTCTCTGCGACTCCGACTGCGAAGTATCGAATCTTTCCGTTCTGAACCGAGTTCTCCGTCGCTTCTGTGATGATGTACTCGACGTCCTTCAGGAGGTCGGCGTGATTCTTCACGAAGGTGATGCCGCCGGTGGAAGTGAGCTCCTCGTCGGCGTTCGCGATGTAAACGATGTCGCGGTTCAGCTGAACACCGGAGCGCTTGAGCGCAATCAGCGCCATCAGCTGCACCACGCCTTCGCCCTTCATGTCGAGTGCGCCACGCCCCCAGATGTAACCGTCCTTCACAATCCCGGAGAATGGATCGACCGTCCAGAACGACGGCGTCGCGGGCACCACGTCCAAGTGATTGACGAGTGCGATTGCGCGCTTCGAGCCGTTGCCTTTGAGCCGGGCGTAGAGATTGGCGCGACCGGCGCCGAGCTCGGCAGTGTCGAGAATTTGCGCCGGAATGCCCTCGCGGTCGAGAATGGCCTTTAGAAAGACGGCCGCTTTCGTCTCGTTTCCGGGCGGGTTGCTGGTGTCGATCTTCAGATAATCGCTCAGGATACGCTGGCCTTCGAGCGCGAGGGCATTCCAGTCGACTGCCTTCGTCCCTCCGCCCTGTCCAGCCGCGGTCACTGGCGCGAGTGTGATTGTCAGTACGAGAATGCTGAGTAGGCGGCGCATTATTGGCGGGAAGAGAGAAGACGCAGCTGGATCGCTGCGGTAGCGGTGGATCGGGTCAGAAATTGCCGATCGCGCTCACGGGGACGCAATGGGTGCCACTACATGGATACAGACTTCGATTCCGATATTCTGATTCTGGACGGCGGTCTCGCTACCGAGCTCGAGAAGCGCGGATACGACATCTCCGGCCCTCTCTGGTCTGCGCAGCTCTTGCTCGACGCTCCCGATGCCATCGAGCAATTGCACTACGACTATTTCGCGTCAGGCGCGCAGTGCGTGACCTCGGCCAGCTACCAGGCGAGTTACGGGGGATTCGCGAGTCTCGGCTTCACTCCCGAAGAAACGACGTTGGTTTTGCAGAGGTCAGTCGCGCTGGCACGAAGTGCACGTGACCGCTTTGAGAAGGACCAAGCGCGTGATTCCAATGCCTCCATCAAGGCGGATGGTAAAAAGCGTTACGTCGCTGCGTCAGTCGGCCCCTATGGTGCAACCCTGCATGACGGCTCCGAGTATCACGGCAACTACGGACTTTCCGTGAGCGATCTGAAGGCGTTTCATGCGCCACGATTCTCGGTTCTGGCAGACTCGGGTGCCGACGTGCTGGCGTGTGAAACGATTCCGTCGCTCGACGAAGCGCGGGCGTTGCTCGATCTGCTCGGCTATCACGGACATACGCAGGCGTGGCTGAGCTTCACCTCGCCCGATGGCGTCCACACTTCGCACGGCGAGCCACTCGCGGATTGCGCGCGTGCTGCCGATTCTGTGAAGAGTGTCTTTGCGGTGGGCGTGAACTGCGTTCATCCCCGCGTTGTGACGACAGCAATCAGGGAGCTCGCTCGCGGAACCGAAAAGCCGATTGTCGTCTACCCGAATTCGGGCGAGCAGTGGGACGCGGGCTCACGTCAATGGCGCGGCGCGCCTCACGGCTCTCGCCTGGCCGATCTTGCGCCCGCATGGGTGGACGCTGGTGCGCGATTCATTGGCGGGTGCTGCCGCACCGGGCCGGCGGATACAGCCGCCCTCGCCCGTGCGATGTCCTCAACCTAAGAAAAGCTCTCGGGCTTGAGCTTAGTGGGCTGGGGCAATAAGCTTTGCAAGGATGTACTTCGAGCATCAGCTCGTGCGCCCTGCGCCACACATCGAGCTTCCGAAAATCGGCCATCCGACGAAATTGGGGCCGCCTCGCCGCAGCCATCGCACAATATCTACAAGGCAATCAGCAATTTCGCGCGCCGTCGCTGAATTGTTGTAGCTCCAAGCCCAGGCCCACTAAGCCCAGGCCTCCGGCTTTTTTATGAACGCCAGTTAGCCCTCAATGGCAGCTCCCGGTTCCCGAGTCCGTGAACGTCCCGCCGGCAACCGGCACGAACTGCCAACCGTACGTACCCGCCGAAAGCGTCAGCTTGAGCACGCCAAAAGTATTCCCGTTGTACACCTGGCTGTTTGGCTGAACGGTGCCGAGCGCGTAGTGGCTGCGCCCGCCGGTGCCGACGACGAATTCCCGGATACCTCGCGTCGCGTCAGCAGCACCCGTCGGGGTCTGCGGCGCAAAACGCTCGTAGCTGTGGTCGTGCCCAACCAGTACGACGTCGGCATTCGCAGCGTAGAGCGCCTCCCAGAATGGTTGCACGGTGACGTCGTTGCCGTGAACCGAGCTGGAGCTGAAGCGCGGATGGTGCCAGTAGGCAAGCGTGCAGGTTTTCGTGTTTGCCGCGAGGTTCGCGCGCAGCCACTGGTCCTGCGCCGAGCCGGCGGTGCGCGCGATGTTGCTGTTCAACACGATGATGTGCCACTCGCCGAGGTCGTAGCTGTAGTATCCCTTCGACGGGTCACCGGCAGCCGCGCCGAAGTATCCGTAGTAGCCCGTAGCACCTGCGGTATTGTACTCGTGATTACCCGGCGCCGGCTTCGTGCGCGCCTTGTGGCGCCCCCATGACGGGTTGTAGCAATTCGTGAACTCGGCCGCTGTCCCGTTGTCATAGGCCAGGTCGCCGAGCGCGAACACTGTGCCGGCGATGGTGTCGAGCAGGTTCGCCGTGGCCTCATCACCGGTTGAGGTGCACGAAGCGATATCGCCGGCACCTACGAACACAACAGGCGGTGGCGGTGGCGGCGGCGGTGGCGGCGGGGGTGGCGGGGGAGGAGGCGGCGGTGGCGGGGGAGGAGGCGGCGGTGCCGGCGTGCTTGTGACAGTAACTACGGAGGTCCCGCTTTTGGTTTCTGCCGACGCTGAAATCGTGGCCTGCCCCGCCGAAACTCCGGTGACCAGTCCCGTCTGGCTCACTGTAGCTACACCCTGGTTCGAGCTGGCCCAGACGAACGACGAAGTCGGCGGCTTGCTCGTCGCCGAGAGCTGGAGGGTGGAGCCCACTTGAACGCTGGCGCTCGCCGGCGAGACCGATACCGACCTGATCTTTGCCGCGTTCGCATGCGCAGCGACTGAGATCTCGTCCGGAGAAGGCGCTGTTGGATTTTTCGAGGCGTCGTAACAAGCCATGAACGACGCGGCTGTGACGGCGACGACGGCAAGGGCTGCATATCGAATCCGCATTTGATCTCCAGGTCACTGAACGGGCGAGCGGATAGACTAACACCAAATGGACTCCGCCGCCCCGATTAAGTATCGGCCAGGCCGCTGTCGCTTTTGCGGAAGATGCGGCAGCGAATACTTGCGCAGGGCCAGTCCCGGTGGGATAATCGCGGCTCTCCCTTTTGGCCCACACGATGAGATCGAAACATTTCGCATCACTCGCCCTTGCAGCGTGTGTTTCCGCGTGTGCCTCTGCACAGCGGCAGCAGACGGACGCGGCTTCTCGGACTGCAACGCGATCTGCGTCGAGTATTGCAGCAAAGACCGCCGGCATGGAGCGCCGGGACGGGCTCATTCCCATCTACCTCGATGCGAAGCAGGGGAAGATCTTCCTGGAGCTTCCGTCAGATTCGATGCGCGTGCTGATGTTCGTCACGCTCGCTACCGGACTCGGGTCGAATCCGATCGGCCTCGACCGCGGCGCGGGCGGTGACTCATACGTGACCCGCTTCGACAGAAACGGCGACCGTGTCCTCGTGGTTTTCGAGAACTGGAATTACCGGAGCTCGGCAACAGACAACCCGGCGCACGTGCGCACGGTGGTCGAGGCTTTTCCACCGAGCACGACGGGCTCGCTGCCGCTGATCGCTGAAGAAGGCTCGCGACTCGTCGTGGATGCAACCGATTTCGTGATGCGCGACTGGAACGACGTCACCGGGACGCTCACTGCGAATAACGAAGGCACCTACGCCGTGGCGCGCGACCGGTCGAGCGTATATCGCCCGTACACGAAGGCGTTCCCCGACAACAGCGAGATCGACGTCGCTTTGACGTTCGTCACGACAGGAAAACCCGGCCAGACGGTCGCTTCAATCGTTCCTGAGGGCAGATCGTTCACGCTGCGGCAGCACCTGAGCTTTGTCAGACTCCCGGACAGCAACTATCGCCCGAGGGTGCTCGACCCGCGCACGGGATTCTTTGGCATCGTCTTCAAGGATTACGCGCAGCCCATCCAGCTTCCACTCGAGCAGCGCTGGATCGCGCGGCACCGCCTCGAGCGTGTGAATCCAGCCGATCCGGCGAGTCCGATCAAGAATCCCATCGTCTACTATATAGATCGCGGGATTCCCGAGCCGGTGCGCTCAGCGACGAAGGAAGGTGTGAGCTGGTGGATCGAGGCCTTCGAGCGCGCCGGCCTTCGCGGCGCGTTCAAGGTGGAAGATCTGCCCGAAGGCGTCGACCCGATGGACGCTCGCTACAACGTCGTTCAGTGGGAGAACCGGAACGAGCGCGGATGGTCCATTGGGGGCGCCATTGGCGATCCCCGCACCGGCGAGTTACTCAAAGCGATGGCGCGCATGGATTCGCACCGCGCGCGCACCGACTACAACCTTTACGCAGGGCTCAAGGGCGCAGATGCGGCGGCCGCCGACACTGCATTCGTCCTCGCGCGTATTCGACAGGTTACGGCTCACGAAGTCGGACACACCCTCGGCCTCTCGCACAACTACATCGCGTCGACATACGAGCGCGGCTCCGTCATGGATTATCCGCCTCCACGCGTGCGACTCGACGCCAGCGGGAACATCGACATCTCCAGCGCTTATGCAGTCGGCCCGGGCGCTTACGACATGTTCTCGATTCGCTGGGGTTACGGAATCTTCCCGCCGGGAACGGAGCAGGACTCGCTGCGGGCGATAGTCGCCGACGGACTGCGACGGGGACTGTTATTTCTCTCCGACGCCGATGCGCGACCCGAGTTTGCATCCGATCCTCGAACGAATCTCTGGGATGACGCCGCGTCGCCCATGGAATTCCTGAGGCATCAGATGGGCGTGAGGCGGGTGGCGATGGCGCGCTTCAACGAGCGAAACATTCGCGTCGGGGAGCCCATCGCGCTGCTTCAGGAGCGGTTCGTGCCGGTTTATCTGATGCATCGCTTTGCCGTCAACTCGCTCGCCAAGACGATCGGCGGAATGGAGTACAGCAACGCTGTTCGCGGAGATGGCGTGCAGGCGACCCGGCCCATCGACGGAGCTGCTCAGCGACGCGCGCTGTCGGCGCTCGTCGGCGCGCTTTCGCCCTCGGAGCTCGCGATTCCCGACACTGTGATCACGCTGCTCGGCCCTCGCCCGTACTCGTATCCGCAGTACGTCGAGCTCTTCAGCAGTCGCACGCGTCCCGCTTTCGACGAGCTCGGCGCCGCGCGCACGCTGGCGCAGATGATTGTCGACGCAGTTCTGCAGCGCGAGCGTGCTGCGCGTCTGGTGCAGTTTGCGAGTCGCGGGCCGAGGCCGCTGACTCTTGACGAGACGATCGACTCGTTGACGTTGACATGGTCGGCGCCGCCGCGCGCGACACCGAGCGCCCAGGCACTGCGTCGCGTAGCGCAGCGCGCGGTTGCGGACCGAATGCTTCTTGTCGCCGCCGACAAGGAAGCCGCGCCAGAAGTCCGCGCGATAGTCGAGCTCAAGATGGACGCCTTGCGGCGGCGTGCGCGGTCCCTCGGCGGCGCGGGCAGCATACCGGAACGCGCGCATTGGCTGGCAATCGCCGCCGACTTCACACGGTGGCTCGAGCGGCAGGAGCTGCCCACTCCCACACCTGCGCTCAGAGCGCCGCCCGGCGATCCATTCGGGATGGATCGGTAGCATGAGCTGGTAAGAATTGTGTCAGAGAGCGCCGAACCGTGGCGCCGCGCCGCCGAGTTGCCTAGAATAGCGCTTCGACTCAAGGATCGGCCGGACCAGGGTACTCAACGCCTGCAGGCTTTCACCCCGCGAGGTGCACGGCATGGAGTCAACTGCCTCTGTTGACCGCTCGCTGACAGACGCGTCGATCGGCGCGACTAGAGAAATCCGCTCCGTCATACTCCGCGCCAGCTCGCTGCGCGAGCGGATTGATTCGGTCGATCTGCTGCGCGGCCTCATCATGGTGATCATGCTGTTGGATCACACCCGCGACTTTGTCCACCGCGACACGTTCTTCTTCGATCCGACGGACATGTCGAGGACGTATCCCGCGCTTTTCTTCGCTCGCTGGATCACGCACTACTGCGCGCCGGTGTTCGTGTTTCTCGCGGGGTCGAGCGTCTACTTCCAGCTTGCCCGCGGCAAGTCGAAGGCGGAGATGTCGCGCTTCCTCGTGACGCGTGGACTGTGGCTGATCGTCCTCGAGTTTACGGTGATTCGCTTCCTGGTTTTCTGGAACCTCGACTACGCGCAGTTCCTCGGCTTTGCGCAGGTGATCTGGGTACTCGGCTGGTGCATGATCCTGCTGGCCGGGCTCATTCACGTTCCAATCCGCGCAGTTGCGATTTTCGGCGTCGCGATGATCGTGCTGCACAATCTGCTGGACCCGTTACGCGTCCCGCCGTGGCAGGGGCCGGGCACGCCAGCTCCCGGATTTGGCGGCTGGATCTGGATGGTGCTCCATCAGCAAGGCGTGGTGCTGCCGTTTGGTTTTCCCGGCCCGGTCTGGTTCATTCTTTATCCGCTTATCCCGTGGCTTGGTGTGATGGCGGCCGGTTACGCGATGGGAACGATCTACGATCGCACACCCGATGAGCGACGCAGGTGGCTGATTCGGTGGGGCGCTGCGATCACCGTCGGATTCATCATCCTTCGCGCGACGAACATCTACGGCGATCCGGGAGAATGGTCCGCGCAGAAGAACGCGGTGATGACTGTCGCGTCCTTTCTGAATGTTCAGAAGTATCCGCCGTCGCTTCTCTTCCTGATGATGACGCTCGGACCGTCGCTGCTCGGGCTCGCCCTGTGGGAGAAGTACAACCGCTCCGGGACCGGAGATCACGCGAGTGCCCCCGGACGCGTCGCCCGCATGCTGGTCACCTACGGCCGGGTGCCGCTCTTCTTCTACATTCTCCAGTGGATCTACTCGCACGGAGCCGGATACCTGCTTTCGCTGATGGCGGGAAAGCCAACGTGGATTTACTTCCGCTTGCCCGGACCAGGAGCCCCGACGCCCCCCAATATCGCATTCGATCTCTGGGTGGTGTTCGTTGTCTGGCTTGTCGGGGTGCTGTTGCTGTACCCGATCTGCAAGTGGTACGCTGACCTCAAGGCGCGGCGGAAGGATTGGTGGCTTAGCTACCTCTAGACACCTCTCGGTTATCAACCGCCCGCTTCCACATCCGTCCTGCTGCCGGGCGGTGGGCGCGGTGGCGCCGGGAGTCGCGCCACAGCCTGCCTGAATCGCTGGTAGCTCGGCGTATCCTGCAGCAGCCCTCCCTGCTCGCCGGCGCCAAGGACTTCGATCAGCTCCCTCGCTCGCTGCACTCGCGATTCCTCCAGAGGGTGGGAAGCAAACCATCCCTCGACCACCGACGGCTCGGTCCTTCGTTTCTGTACGAGGGCCTCGAACAGCGATGGTATTCCCTCGGGATCGATTCTGGCGCGGAGCACGTTCTCCACGGCCTCCGAATCGGCCTGCAGCTCGTCGTGACGACTGTGCCGCGCGATCACCGCGGTGCCGCCGATGTTGATTGCCGCCTGCCCGAGTCCACTGTTGCAGATGTTGGTCAGCGTGCAGGCCAGCGTCGCTACTATCCCGATCTTCTGCGAGCTCTCCATCTGCTTCACGTTGTGGCGCTGAATTACGTGGCCGATCTCGTGGCCGAGCACGCCGGCCAGCTGGTCCAGGCGCTGGGTGTTCTCGATGAGCCCCCGGTTGACGTAGATGAAGCCGCCGGGGAGGGCGAACGCGTTAACCTGGTGTGAGTTGACTATGTAAAACTGCCAGTCGAGATCGGGTCGTGACGTCAGCGCGGCGATGCTGTCGCCCAGCTCGTTGATCTGCTGGTTGATGTACGGATCGGTGACGATTGGCATCGCGCTGGCGATCTCACGAGCGGTTTGCTCTCCAAGCGCGACTTCCTCATCGGGCGAGATCTCGCAGGCTGCCAATCCGAGGAGGCTGACGAGCATCAATGCGTTGTGCTTCATGATTCAGTGCTCCGTTGTTAACGCAAGCAAAGGGCAAGACGCATTCCTCTTTGCAGTAGTACCCCAGCCCGCAGTGATTAATCTTCCCGGATGCCAACAGAGCATCACATCAAAGTCGGACGCACCGCTCGGTACTACATGATCGGCGAGCCGAGCGACCAGACGCGCGACGTGTGGTTTGTCTGCCACGGCTACAACCAGCTCGCCGGCGACTTCATTCGAGAATTCGCGACGATCGCCGCCGACGCGCGCGTCATCGTCGCTCCCGAAGCGCTCTCGCGCTATTACCTCGCGACGGAGCCCGGATTTCATTCGGCGGAAGCAAAGATTGGTGCAACGTGGATGACACGCGCCGACCGTGAGGCTGAGATTGCGGATTACGTGGCATATCTCGACGACCTGTACGACGAGATCTTTACGCAGGCACGACGGTCGGAAGTTTCAGTGACGGTCGTCGGCTTCTCGCAGGGAGGCGCAACTGCAAATCGATGGCTCACACGCGGTCGTGCCCGCGCGGACCGCCTCATCATGTGGGGCGCGCTTCTCGCAACGGACTCCGACCTCAACCATGCCGCGACATTCTTCCGCGACGTCAAGCTGACCATCGTGTACGGGAAACGTGATCAGTTCGCCGACGAGGGAATGATGGCAAACTATGAGAAGCTGCTGCGGGAGAAAAACGTTCCCTACGAGCTGATTACGTTCGACGGCGGTCACCGGATGGATCGCGCTACACTAGCTGCATTGGCGCGAGTCGAAAGTCGTTCCGCCTAGAGTCGCAGTTCTTCGCGCTCTTCGTGTGCTTGGTGGTCGCTTCCTCGTAAGTGTCCACGTCCGGCTGGTTCGACGGGTTGGAGTGTTTCGAGTTTTCGCAGCTCGGGCCACGCCAGTGCAACCGCGCTCACGACGACGAGTGTTCCTACGCCGCCTGCGACAACGGCTGTGACTGGTCCTACCAGCGCGGCGAGCGCGCCCGATTCGAAACCTCCCAATTCGTTCGACATGTCGATGAAGACACTGTTCACCGCAGACACGCGGCCGCGCATCTCGTCGGGCGTGCGCAACTGAACGAGCGTCGAGCGGATGATCATGCTTATTCCATCCAGGCCGCCGAGCAGGAAAAGCATCACCATCGAAAGCAGGAACGATCGCGAAAGTCCAAACACGATCGTCGCCGCGCCGAAACCCGCGACGGCAAACAACAGAGTCGGCCCCGCGCGCCGCATCGGAGGGCGGTGAGCAATCGAGACGGCTACCATCAGCGCGCCAACGGATGGAGCGGCCCGCAGCCAGCCAAGGCCTTCCGGGCCAACCTGCAGAATATCCTTCGCGAAGATGGGCAGGAGCGCAGTCGCCCCGCCGAGCAGCACCGCGAACAGATCGAGCGTTATCGCCGCCAGAATCTCCTTCGTGTCGCGGACATATCGCATTCCCGCCGCGAGCGATGCGAGAGTCATCTTCTCCCGTGAGCGCGCGGCAAACGCGGCTCCCTCTTCGCTATCGGCGGCCGCGGGGACTGTCCCTCCGCGAATCTCGAGAAGCGCCCAGAGATAAACGGCCGTGAGCAGCGTGCTGATGACGTACGCGCCCGTTGCGCCGCCCTCGATCGCGACCACGATGCCGCCGATCCCGGGACCGACAACGGCCGCGACCTGAAAGCCGCTGCTCGCCCACGTCACTGCATTCCCGAAGACGTCCGCCGGCACCAGCTGCGGCAACATCGCCTGGCGCGCCGGATTGTTGAAAGCCTGTATCGCGCCCCGTGCGAGAATGACGACGTATACGAGCGCAACGGGGCCCTGCCAGTAGGAGAGCGCGGCGAGCGCGATGCTGTCGACGATGAAACCGATCTGCGACCAGACGAGAATTCGCTTGCGGTTCATCCGGTCGGCGAGATCGCCAGCCGGTAGCGCCAGAATGATGACGGGAAGTGCTGTGGCGAGACCGACAAGCCCGAGTGCGAGAGCCGAATGCGTGCGCTCGTACAGCTCCCAGCCGAGCGCGACCTGCAGCATCTGCCATCCGATTACGCCGGCGATGCGCCCGAACGTGTACAGCCGAAAATCGCGGTACCGTAGCGCCGCGTACGGATCGTGCGCGATCGCTATTTCTTGCTCTGGGTGTGCGGCTGAGCTGTCGCCGCCACGTCGGCGCGATGAACGCGAAGAGCTGCTATGCGGCGGCCATCCATCGCGATCACCTCCAGCTCTCCGCCCGGAACGGGTACGCGGTCACCCATCCGCGGAAGCCGCCCGAGCTTCGCGAAAGCATACCCGCCGAGCGTCGTCCAGTCTCCCTCGGGAATCTGCACCCGATGGTCCGAGCGCACGTCGATCAGCGACATCGTCCCGTCGAGCTCGAGGACCCCGTCGGCTTCGATCGACGTTCGTGCGGCGAGGTCGTACTCATCCGAGATGTCGCCGATGACCTCCTCGATCAGGTCTTCCATCGTGATGATTCCTGCAGTTCCGCCGTATTCGTCCAGCACTACAGCCATGTGGGCGCGGGTCTTCCGAAGGTCATCGAGCACACGCTCGGCTGCCCGGCTGTCCGGCACGTAAAGAACGTCGCGCGTGAGGTCCTTGAGTGAAAACGCCTTCGTCTCGTCGCGAAGCCACAAATCCTTGGCGAGGAAGACACCTATTACATCGTCCATGGTCTCGCGGGTGACCGGATACCGCGAGTACCGCTCCTCCTTCACCACGCGCCAGACCTCCCCCTCCGACGCAGTGGTGTCGAGCGACACGATCTCCGTTCGCGGCCGCATCACGTCGCGCGCCTTCTTGTAATGAAAGTCGAACACTCCGGCGAGCATTGCGGTGTCCGACTCATCCAGCCGGCCGTGCGCCCGCGCCTGCATCACGAGAAGTCGCAGCTCGTCCGGCGAGTGTCCCTGCATGTCCGACACGCGGCTGATGCGAAAGACCTTCAGCAGCCCGTTTGCCGCTCCGTTGCAGAGCCAGATAAGCGGTGACATGATGCGCGAGAAAAAAATCAGTGGCCTCGCCACGAGGCGACTAACGCTCTCCGGCCGCACGAGAGCGACAGATTTCGGCGCCAGCTCGCCGAGCACGATGTGAAGGAATGTGAGGATGAGGAAGCCGACTACAAACGATGCGGCTGTGTGGACTCCCGCGGGTGGAGCATCCACTCCGAACGCCTGGAGAATGCTGTCCAGAATCCCGGCAACCGCCGGCTCGCCGACCCATCCGAGGCCGAGCGACGCGATCGTGATTCCGAGCTGCGTGCCCGCGATGTAGCGATCGAGATCCTGCAGGGCGCCTTGTACGGTGCGCGCTCTCTTGTCCCCGGCCGCGGCCATTTCCTCGATTCGCGAATGCCTCACCGCGACCAGCGAGAACTCAGCAGCGACGAAGAAGCCGTTGACGAGGACGAGCACCAGGACGAGCAGCATGCGGCTGGCAATCGAGCCGCCGCCGATGGCCTCGGCGTCCTGCAGCAGCACCGCTAAATGGGGCATTGGCATTGAATCTACATGCTCCCGGCCGTGATTGACGGAGTTGGCGACCCCCTGCAACTTGCACCCTGCCCAAGCATGGAGCAGGAAGATCGACCCGGCACTTCGCCCGCAATTGCAGGCCCCAGGCCTCGTCCGAACTCTACGAGCCGTATTCCTCGGCCGGATCGTCCTCGCTTCGGCAATCTTCTTTGCGGCCGTTTCAGTCTGGCTCGACGCACCCGCCTCCGCCACGCTGATTGCCTCGCTGGCGTTCATCGCAGCGCTCGCCCTTACCGCCTTTTCCATTCTCTGGATGGGCCCCTGGCATCGCCCGGCAACTGCAAACTTTCTATACCTCCAGACGGTTTTTGATCTCTTACTCGTAACCGCCGCAGTGCACGTTACCTGGGACGGGTCTCAATCCGAGTTCGCTCCCCTCTACATCCTGGTGATCGCCGTATCTGCGCTGCTCGTCCCTCCCGCTGGTGTTCCGCTCACTGCCGCGCTCGGCATCGTTCTTTACTTTGCCGACGCCATGCTCGGGCACGACACCGTTCCGGGAATTCCGCTGTTTCTTCAAATGGCGGTCTTTGCAGTCGTGGCGCTGAGCAGCGGGATCATCGCGGCGCGATTGCGCGCCGAGGGCGATCAAAGTGAGGAACTCGCTGCGGAGCTCGCGGCGTTCCGGCTTCGGGAGAGCGACATGAGGAAGCTCGAGGTTCGGTCTGAGCGCCTTGCTGGAATTGCGGAGATGAGCGCTTCGCTGGCGCACGAGATTCGCAATCCGCTGGCATCCATCCGCAGCGCCGTCGAGCAGCTGTCGAGAATTCCGCGCGCGTCGGAGGACGAGCAGGTGCTGAGCGTGCTGGTTCAGCGCGAGTCGGACCGGTTGTCGCGTCTGCTCTCCGAGTTTCTCGACTTCGCGCGCACGGGATCGGCGAGTTTCCACGAGCTCGACGTCTCGGAGATCGCGCGCAATGCTGCCCGGCTGGCGGCCGCTCATCCGAACGCAGCGCCGGGCGTGAAAGTCGTCGACCTTTTTCCGAAGACGCCGCTCATGATGGAAGGCGATGAGGACCTTCTGCATCGCGCCATCTGGAATCTTCTCCTCAACGCCGTGCAGGCGGCGCCCCCGAACAGCGAGGTCAGGATAGAGGGTGGCGAGCTCGCCAGGCACCAGCTTCCCGAAGGACGGCCCGAGTTCGAGCGCGGGGCATTTGCGGTGCTGGTAAGCGATCGTGGCGCCGGCGTGCATCCGAATATTCGTGACCGACTGTTCGATCCCTTCGTCACCAGTAAGCCGGGGGGCAGCGGGCTTGGACTTTCCATAGTTCAGCGCGCGGCAGAAGCACATGGCGGTTTCGTAATTGTGAGCGCTCCCGGAGAGGAAACCCGCTTCACGCTCGTACTACCAAAAAGCCGGTGATCCGGTACGTAAATGAGCGAAAGCACGGAGACGCGGCCGACCGTCCTCATCATCGACGACGAGTCGGGAATAGTCGATACGCTGCGCATCCTCCTCAAGAACGAGGGGTTTGCGGCGCATGTTGCTTTTGGCGGCCGGCAGGGTCTCGAGCAGATCGCCGCGCTGAAGCCGAACGTCGTTCTCTGCGACATCCGCATGCCTGCCGTCGGCGGTCTCGACGTGCTCGCTGCAGCGCGGGAGCAGGATCCTGACGTTCCGGTAATCCTGATGACAGCCCAGGCGTCGCTGCAGTCAGCGATCCAGGCAGTGAATCAGGGGGCGTTCCATTACGTCCAGAAGCCATTCCGCAACGACGAGCTCGTCGCCATCGTCAGGCGCGCCGTCGATCATCGCAAGCTCAGAGTCGAGAACAGGGTTCTCAAGCAGGAGATCAAGAGGCGCGACAAGGTCGGCAAGCCCATCGGGACCAATCGGGCGTGGCTCGACCTCCTCCACGTGGCGGAAACCGTGGCTCAGACCGATTCCACCGTCCTGCTTCAGGGCGAGTCCGGAACCGGAAAGGGCATTGTCGCGCGATACATTCACGAGCTCTCGAAGCGCTCTACCAAGGCGTTCGTTTCAATAAACTGCGGCGCGCTGCCGGAGAGCCTGCTCGAGAGCGAGCTGTTCGGCCACGTGAAGGGCTCGTTCACGGGAGCGGTAAAAGACAAGTCCGGATTGTTCGCGGCCGCTGAATCCGGAACTTTCTTTCTCGACGAGATCGGGGAGACAACTCCGGCAACTCAGGTGAAGCTGCTTCGCGTTCTCCAGCACCGCGAGGTGATTCCTGTCGGGGCAACCGACCCGATTGCGATCGATACGCGCATCATCGCCGCTACAAATCGGGACCTCGACCAGGAAATTGCCCGCGGAAATTTCCGGAGCGATCTCTTCTATCGGCTGAACGTCATCGCCATAGACATTCCTCCGCTTCGCGAGCGCCGCGAAGACATTCCGATTCTCGCCGAAGCGTTCCTGCAGCAGATTGCGCTCGCCCGCGCCGAAGAGCCCAAGACTCTGAACGAAGAGGCGGCCGTGCAGCTCCAGTCGTACTCGTGGCCGGGCAACGTAAGGGAGCTCGAGAACGCGGTGGAGCGCGCAGTGATACTCGCCGCGAACGGCGAGATAACTCCGGCTTCACTGCCTGACCGGATCCGCCAGCGAAAAGCAGAGCCCTTCGTAAGCGAGCGAGTGACACGAAATCCTTCGCTCGACGCAATCGAGCGCGCATACATCATGTGGGTGCTCGGGAGCGAAGGCGGTAACAAATCAAAGGCTGCAGAGACGCTTGGCATCGATCCCTCGACCCTTTATCGCAAGCTGACAAGGTTCGGGGTCGAGGCGTGAGCGATGCGGTCACGGACGAGCCAGGCCAGAGCCGCGCGCAGTCCGTAGCCTGGGCCGCGATAGCAGTCCTCGCTCTCCTCGCGTCGCTCACGGGGATCAGCAACGGATTCGCGCTCGATGACGTCCATATTATCTTCGAGAATCAGCGGCTGCACTCGCTGAGCGAGGCGTGGCGTTTGTTTGGCCACACTTACTGGCCTCCGGAAGAAGGGGCGAGTCTCTACCGACCTCTCACCGCGGTTGCGTTCTCGCTGGAATGGGCAATCGGCCGTGGGTCGCCGCTTCCGTTCCATATAGTAAACGTCGTCCTCTACGCCGCAGTGGCGGTCGCTCTTTACCGTCTCGCGCTTCTTATAGTGTCGCCAGTGGCCGCGTTCGTGGCCGCCGCGCTTTTCGCGGTGCATCCGCTTCACGTCGAGGTCGTTGCAAACGTCGTGGGTCAGGCGGAGCTCTGGGTGGGGCTGATCGTGTTCGTTTCGGTCGCACGGTATATCCGTGCCCGCCGCGCGGGGCCGTTGCGGCCGCAGGAGATCGCTTTACAGGCTGTCCTGTACTTCGCCGCCTGCATGTTCAAGGAGCATGCGATCATTCTTCCGGGCCTTCTCCTGGTGGCGGAGGTCACTCTGCTGAACGAGAGCGGTCGCCTGCGTGAGCGAGCGCGCCAGGTGTGGCCCCTGTTCGTTGCACTCGCTCTCGCCGGCTGCCTGTTCGTATTCGTACGGACGCTCGTCGTTGGGCGCGTGGCACAGGCTGGTCCGAATGCGCTGCTCTTCGACGCAACGTTCCTCACCCGCGTGCTCACGATGCTTCGCGTATCGATGGAATGGGTCCGTCTCCTGGTGTGGCCCGCAAGCATGTCGGCCGATTACTCCTCGCGTCGCATAGAAGCAGCGACATCGTTCGATTCGACAATGCTGCCGGGTCTTCTCGTGCTCGTTGGTGCGGCGGCCATTGCGTGGCACCTGCGGCGCTCGATTCCGGCGGCGGCGTTCGGAATTCTGTGGGCGGGAGCAACGCTTCTCATTCCGAGCAACCTCATCGTCGTCACCGGGTTCATTCTCGCCGAGCGGGCGCTGTTCCTTGCGAGCGCGGGAATCGCCATCTGCGCGGGCATCGCGGTCGTGCACTTCGCGCGGGTGATGGCAGAGCGGGGAGGTCTCGCGCGCTTCGCTCCGGCCGCTGTGGTCGCCCTGCTCCTCGTCGCGGGAATCGGCCGCAGCTCCACCCGAAACCGCGTCTGGCACGACAACGACCGTCTTTTCCGTCAAACAGTGCTCGATGTACCGACGAGCTATCGCGCGCACTGGACTCTAGCCGAGCATCTGACAAACGCCGGTCAGACGCAGGAAGGGCTGGAGGAGATGCTGCTTGCGGTCGTCCTGGGAAAGCGCAACGACCCGGGGCTCCTCTCGTTTGCCGCTGATCGGTTCCGCATGGCAGACCAGTGCCCGCGCGCAATGGGGATGTATCGCAAAGCCCTGGATATCGACCCGTCGTTGCCGGATCTGCGCTTCAATGCGTCTGTTTGCCTGTTGCAGCTGGGTAAGCTCGACGAAGCCAGATCGCTCGCGCAGGACGGTCTCAGATCCTCGGCGGCGGACGCAAATCTGCTGAGGGTTATCGCTGTTGCCGACAGCCTCGCGAATGTGAGCAAGGGAAATAATCCGAAATCCTGAGTTGCCTTTTTTTGGCCCCTTCGTCCTTTCGACGGATTCACTACCGATTCCTCTCAAGGAGATAGACAAATGGTCCGCAACAAAAAGGGTTTCACGCTGATCGAGCTTCTGATCGTCGTCGTCATCATCGGCATTCTTGCCGCGATCGCGATCCCGAAGTTCGCGAACACCAAGGAGAAGGCCTACCTCGCATCGATGAAGGCTGACCTTCGCAACCTGGCGACGTACGAAGAGAGCTACGCAGCCGACAGTGCCGGCACGTACTTCTCAGGCAATGGCACGGCTCAGGGCTTCACCGCGTCGCAGAACGTGACGATGACAGCCACCGCAGTTGCCGGCCCGCCGGCTGGATGGTCTGCGGTTGCGAGCCACACGCTCACGACCAAGACCTGCTCGTCTTCAGTCAACGGTCTGATTACCTGCACCTGATCAGCAAGTCTTGAGGGGAATGAGCGGCCCGCGTATCTCGCGAACGTGGGCCGACTCACCTCCTCTGAAGTTGCTGGAAAGAGGCGGCCTTGTGGGCCGCCTTTTCTTTTTGGAAAACGGATTTAACGGATTGAACGGATCGGAAGCACTACTTCGATGATTCCGTGTGTCAGATGATGACGCGTCTGTAGGTGCAGTGCGTATCGTCCGCGCATGGGAAAAGCGCGCGAAGGATTCACACTCATTGAAGTAGTCGTCGCCATCGTCATGCTTGCAGCCGGCGCGCTTGCACTTGCCGGAACCGCCGCAGTAACCGCGCGGCGCATGGCCGAATCGGCTCGGCGCAGCTCGGCAGTCTCGATGGCGCGAAGCCGTGCCGAAGTGTCCCTGGCGTCACCGTGCGCCTCACTCGCCAGCGGGAGTGAAACCGTTCGCGGTGTGCAATCATCCTGGGTGGCGGTAGCCGCCTCCGCTTCCACTGAGCTCAATCAGCGCGTCTCGTATCCTACAAGCCTCGGTGAGCGAAGCGATGACTATGTCACAGCCGCACCATGCCCGTGAGTCGGCGGGGAGCGGGGTTCACTCTCATTGAAATGGTTGTCGCGACGGTTATTGCGGCGATTGTAGGTGCGACTCTGATGGTCACCCTCGGGAGACAGGAGCGGTTTTACAGCTCGGCCGCCCAGATGCTTCAGGTGCGAGGCCAGCTGCGCGACGGGGGAGACATTCTGACGTCGGACATTCGCGCCGCCGCCGTCGAGCGTT